>JAKQKE010000194.1 GCA_029560805.1 Spirochaetota bacterium | reverse complement strand
ACGTCCTCGGCGGCGTCTACCCTCACGGCAGCTACGAGGGGCAGCTCGTCTTCGATGGCGAGGAGTGCTCCTTCCGCACCATCCACGACTGCGAGAAGAAGGGGATAGTCATCATCCACCAGGAGCTCGCGCTGATCCCCTACCTATCCGTAGGCGAGAACATCTTCCTGGGGAACGAGCGCGCGTCGCGGGGGGTGATAGACTGGGACGGCACGCATCGCGAGGCCGAGCGGCTCCTCCAGCTCGTCGGCCTCAAGGAGGGCACGCGTACCCTGATCAAGGATATCAGCGTCGGCAAGCAGCAACTCGTCGAAATCGCCAAGGCGCTGTCCAAGAATGTCAGGCTGCTCGTGCTCGATGAGCCGACGGCGTCGCTCAACGAGGACGACTCGGAGCATCTGCTCAAGCTCCTCCTCGACTTGAAGGCCAAGGGCGTCACCTCCATCTTGATATCGCACAAGCTGAACGAGGTCGTCGAGGTCGCGGACCGGCTGACGATACTCCGCGACGGCTCGACGATAGAGACCCTCGATAAAGAGAGCTGTAGCATCGACGAGGATCGCATCATCAAGGGCATGGTCGGCCGGGAGCTGGTCGACCGCTTCCCGAAGCGGACGCCGAAGATAGGCGAGGTCGCCTTCGAGATCAAGGGCTGGAACGTCTATAGCCCGCTCAATCCCGAGCGGCGGATCATCAAGGATGTGAGCCTCGAGGTACGCAGGGGCGAGGTCGTCGGGCTGGCCGGCCTGATGGGAGCGGGCAGGACCGAGCTGGCGATGAGCGTCTTCGGCCGCTCCTACGGCGCCCGGATCTCCGGACGGGCCTTCAAGGACGGCAAGGAGATAGAGCTCAAGCGGGTCCGCGACGCCATCGACCAGGGCATATCCTACGCCACCGAGGACCGCAAGTCGGCCGGCCTCAACCTGATCGGGGACATACGCGAGAACACGACGATCGCCGCCCTCAAGAAGGTGGCCAGGCGGCTCGTGATTGACCGCGACAAGGAGGCGGGCGTAGCCGAGGACTACCGAGCCAGACTCAAGATACGCTCGACGAGCATACGGCAGAAGGCGGGCAACCTGTCCGGCGGCAACCAGCAGAAGGTCGTCCTGTCCAAGTGGATCTTCACCGCGCCCGACGTGCTGATCCTGGACGAGCCGACGCGCGGCATCGACGTCGGGGCCAAGTACGAGATTTACACCATCATCAACAAGCTGGCCGACGAGGGCAAGTCGGTCATCTTCATCTCTTCCGAGCTGCCCGAGATACTCGGCGTCTCCGACCGCGTCTACGTGATGAACGAGGGACGGATGGTCGGCGAGTTCGATCGGGGCGAGGCGACTCAGGAAGGCATCATGAAGTGCATCATGCAAAGCGCCAGGGAGAACGG
>JAKQKE010000188.1 GCA_029560805.1 Spirochaetota bacterium | reverse complement strand
GACCACGGCCTAGAATCGACCGACGACCGCGCCGCGCTTAAGAAGCCTCGCTGCGGCACGATCACCATGAAGGCCCAGCATGCCGGCGCCTTCGTGCGCATCAGCGTGGCGGACGACGGCCACGGCCTGAACCGCGAGAAGATACTCAAGAAGGCCGTCGATCGCGGCCTAGTACAGCCGGACGCCAAGCTATCTGAAGAGGAGATCGACCAGCTGATCTTCAAACCCGGCTTCTCGACCGCAGATGTCATCTCCAACGTCTCGGGCCGTGGGGTCGGCCTCGACGTGGTCAAGACGGCCATCGACCAGCTCGGCGGCACGCTAAACGTCAAGTCGCGGATGGGTCAGGGTACGGAATTCTGCCTGGACATCCCATTGACCCTCGCGATCATCGACGGCTTCCTCGTACGGTCGGGTCGGCGCATGTTCGTGATCCCGCTATCGTCGGTCGACTCGTGCTTCGAGCGGGAGCGCCCCCCCGAACCGGAACGCCTGATCGTCAGGGGTAAGGATTTCATACCCTACGTTTCGTCGCGCGACCTGTTCGGCGAGGACGAGATGCCGCCGCTCAGGGAAGAGGTGGTCATCGTCAGCGTTTTCGAGTCGAAGCTGGCCATAGGCTTCGACCAGGTGCTCGGCGGCTACCAGACCGTCATCAAGCCCATCGGCGAGATCGCCCGCTACGCTACCGGGGTATCCGGCGCGGCCATCCTCGCCGACGGGGGCATCGCCCTGATACTCGACGTCGCGGCGCTGGCCAGGGCCCACAAGGGTAGCTAGGCGCGCCTGATGGGGGCCGGAGCGTCTCGGCTTCGGCCCCTTTTTAAAAGGAAACGGCTAGTTTTTTTTCCTTATGCCTTCATCTATCGGCCGTAGCGCGATAGTATCGAGTATGCGCTACGTTTGTTCTAACATCGAACGACGGTATACCCACGCACGGAGGTACGCATGCTCGATTTCATTGTCAAGGGCGGTATCATTCTCTGGATCATCATGGCCTTGTCCGTAGTCGGCCTGGCGATCATCATCGAGCGCATCCTGTACTTCAGGAGCATCAGGACCGACGAAGAGAAGCTGTTCCAACGGGTCAAGGCCTCGGTGGAGAAGGGTCATTTCGACGAGGCCCTTTCCATCTGCGACAACAATGAGTCGCCGCTCTCGGCGCTGATCAAGGTCGGCATCGAGTACCGCGCGTACCCCGAGTCCGCCCAGAAGGAAGTACTCAAGGACGCCGCCGCCCAGGAGGTGCCGAGACTCGAGCGCAACGTCTCGACGCTCGGTACGATAGCGCACATAGCCCCGCTCCTTGGCCTACTCGGCACCGTGACCGGCACCATGAAGGCCTTCGGCGTGCTCGGGCGCTTCGGGTCGGTCGCCGACCCGTCCATCCTGGCCAAGGGCATCTCTGAAGCGCTGATCACCACGGTCGGCGGCATCGTGGTAGCCGTGCCAGCGGTGATCTTCTATAACCTGCTCGTCACCAAGGTCAACCTGATCCTGCTCAAGATGGAGAACCAGGTGACCGCCCTCGTCATGATGATCAACTCCGGCAAGCGCCGCGGGCTGGCATCGGCTGCGGCCGCGGCCAAGGAAGACGCGGCCCGGGGAGCCGGCGCATGACGATAGAACGCAGACTCAAGCCCCAGATCAATATAGACCTGACGCCGCTGATCGACATCATCTTCCAGCTGGTCATCTTCTTCATGATCTCCAGCACCTTCAAGACCGCACCGGGCATCGAGCTGCGGCTACCCGATTCCGGCACCGCCACCGCGATCACCATCACCGAGCTGTCGGTCGTCGCCGTGTCCGAGGATGAGGTCTACGTCAACAAGACGAGGACCACCGCGGAGGGCGCCGAGTCGGTGATCAAGCTGGAGCTGGAGGGCAAGCAGGTCGACGAAGTGCAGGCCGTGCTCGAGGCCGGCGCCGAGGCGCCGTACCAGCTGGTCGTCACGCTGCTCGACTCTCTCAGGCGGAACGGCGTAGACTCGGTCGGCCTCTCGACGCGTCCAGCCGGGCAGGACGCCCCATGACAGACGCCCGGGACGAGTGGCTGCGCGAGCGCGAGCGGAAGCGCGCGGCCGTGGCGGTATCCTCTGCGCTCGGGGCGTATCTCCTATTGTTCGGCGTCGCCGTGCTCCTGTCGCTGTTCGCCGTGCAGGATATGGCCGACTTTTCCGGGCCGATCATCGTACGGCTCGGCTCGCCCGACGGCGTCGACGCGCCGCATCCGGTCGAGGCCGAGCGGTCCAGCGCGCAGGCCGAGAGCGTACCCGAGGCGCCCGCCGCGGCCCTGCCCGAACCGCCAGCGCCCGCC
>JAKQKE010000138.1 GCA_029560805.1 Spirochaetota bacterium | reverse complement strand
TAGACCTCTATCATCGCGCCGCCCTCGTGGGGGCTCTCGAGGTCCTTCTCTTTACGGTTCGTATTGTTCTGGATGACGCTGTTGGCGGCGTCCAGGATGGTCGTCGTCGAGCGGTAGTTACGGTAGAGCGTTATCTCCCTGCGCTCGGGCCAGTCGCGCTCGAAGTTGGTGATATTCTCGAAGTTGGCGCCTCGCCACGAGTAGATCGACTGGTCGTCGTCGCCCACAACGCAGATGTTGTCGCGGGACAGGAGGCGCATCAGCCGGTACTGCTGGAGGCTCGTGTCCTGGAACTCGTCGATCATGATGTAGCGATAGTGGTCGCGATACGCCTCGCGCGCATCCTCGAAGCGCTCGAACACCGCGATGGGCAGGCCGATAAGGTCGTCGAAGTCGACGGCGTTGTAGGCCTTGAGGGCGGCCTGGTACTCGTCGTAGACCTTCTCGTAGCCGTCGTCGACGCCTTCCCAGTTCTTGCGGCCGGTCTTGACGTCGGAGAACACCATGCCCGCCTTCTGGGCGTCGAAGGCGTCGGCTTTGAAGCCCACCTCGCGGGCGCAGTCCTTGATCAGCTGGGTGCGGTCCACCTCGTCGTAGATCGAGAAATTTTCGCGCCAGCCCAGGCGATGTATCTCCTTGCGCAGGATCTTGACGCCGAACGAGTGGAAGGTGCTCACGGTCAGGTTCTGGAGCTTCTTGCCCGTCACCGAGCGGACGCGCTCGGACATCTCCTTGGCGGCCTTGTTCGTGAAGGTCAGCGCGAGGATGGCCGACTGCGGCACACCCTTCTCGAGCATGTACGCGGCGCGGTAGGTGATCACGCGGGTCTTGCCCGAGCCGGCGCCCGCGATTATAAGCACGGGGCCCTCTATCGCCGTGACGGCGGCGTACTGCTCCGGGTTGAGCTCCGCCTCGTAGTCGAGATGCATGGGCCTTCCTAGACTCGTTTAAGGAGGAACGACAGGGCCTCGACGCCGAAGCCGACGATCAGCGACACGATCGCGCCGGCTATGAGCACGCCGGCCGCGACCGCGAGCATCGTCTTACGACGGCCCATGCCGAGTATCCAGGCGCCGAGCGTGCCGGTCCAGGCCCCGGTGACGGGTAGCGGGATCGCGACGAACAGCATGATGCCGAGGTAGCCGTACCTCTCGACCTTCTCCTTGACCTTGGCCCTGGCCTTGGCGACGAAGCGGTCGAACACGCGCGCGTAGAAGGACCAGCGGTACAGGAGCTTATGGAAGGTCTCGAGGAATACGAGCGCTACCGGGCCGACGAGGGCGTTGCAGGCGACCGCTATCGCGGCCGCCTCGAGTAGAGGCGCCCCGCGGGCGACGGCGAATGGTATGGCCCCTCGTAGTTCCGATATCGGCAGGAAGGACAGGGCTATGGTAACGAGCAGCGTGTTTACGTCCATTGGCCGGAGTATAGCCGGAAGCCGCGACGCCGGACAAGCGCCGTCGCCAGCGACGCTGGTACCCCAGCGACGCTTGTACGCCAAGCGACGCTTGAGCGTACGCGGGCGATCGCGTACTATCGTCCCATGCCCGAACCGACGCCGCCATCCCTACCCGACTCGTTCCACCCGCTCGTTCGCTCCTGGTTCGCCGGGCGCTACGGCGAGCCGACGCCGGTGCAGGCCGCGGCCTGGACCGTCATCGCCTCGGGCGGACACGTCCTCGCCTCCGCGCCGACCGGCTCGGGCAAGACCCTGACCGCCTTCCTCGGCGCCCTGTCGCGCTTCGCCTCGGGCGAGTACCCGCCGGACGGCCTGTCGGTGCTCTACGTGTCGCCGCTCAAGGCGCTCAACGAGGACGTCAGGCTCAACCTGCTCGAGCCGGCCAGGGAGCTGGCCGTCTGGTTCCGCGACCGGGGACAGGCCTTCCCGCGGCTCAGGATAGCCTCGCGCTCGGGCGACACGAGCCAGTCCGAGCGCCGCGGCATGATAGCCAGGCCGCCCGCGATACTCTGCGTGACCCCGGAGAGCCTGGCCATCATGATCGCCTCGCGTTCCGGGCTGGCCATGCTAAGCTCGGTCAGGCTCCTGATACTCGACGAGCTCCACGCGGTCCTCGGCGCCAAGCGCGGCTCGGCGCTCGCCTGCTCCGTCGGCAGGCTCGCCCTGCTCGCGGGCGAGTTCCAGCGCGTCGCCCTGTCGGCTACGGTCGAGCCGTTCGACGAGGCGGCCCGCTTCGCCGCGGGCTCGCGCCTGGTACGCGGCCCGGACGGCCTAGCCCGCTACGAGCCCAGGACTATGGCCGTCGTCGCTCCGCCTGCATCCAAGCGCTACGAGCTGTCGGTCGCCTGGCCCGCGGCGCCTCTGCGCGTACGCCCCCCGTCGGCCGGCCCCGACGACCGCGAGACAGACGAGCCCTCCGGCCGCTACGACGCGATAGCCGACGAGCTGGCCGAGCGCCTGGGGCGCGAGCGCTCGACCGTCGTGTTCGCCGACTCGCGCAGGCGGGCCGAGCGGCTAGCCGCGATGCTCAACGAGCGATCCGGCGACGGCACGGCCTGGGCCCACCACGGCTCGCTGTCCAAGGACGTGCGCAAGGCCGTCGAGTCAAGGCTCAAGGCCGGGCGCCTGCGCTGCGTGGTCGCGACCGGCACGCTCGAGCTGGGCATCGACGTCGGCGCGATCGACCTGGTCGCGCTCGCCGGCTCCCCCCAGCGCGCCGACCAGCTGCTCCAGCGGGCCGGCCGCTCCGGCCACCGGGTCGGGCTGGCCAGCCGCGCCGTGCTCTATCCGTTCCACGGGCTCGACCTCCTGGCCGCCGCGGCCGCGGTAGGCGCGGCGCTCGACCGGGACATCGACCCGATCAGGCCGCCCCGCGAACCCCTCGACCTGCTCGCCCAGGTCATCCTGTCCATGGTCCTGTTCGAGGAGCGGCGGCTCGACGATCTCTACGACGAGGTCCGCTCCTTCCCGCCCTACGCTACCCTATCGCGCGCCGACTTCGACGCGGTCGTCGGCATGCTCGCCGGCCGCTTCGCGGGTTGCCGCGTCAAGGAGCTGGCCGGCCGCGTCTACCTCGACGAGGAGCGCGGGACGCTTCGGGCCAAGGACGGCGCGGCGATGCTGCTCTACTCGGCCGGCGGCTCCATCCCCGACCGCGGCTACTACGCGATGCGCCTGGCCGACGGTACGAGGCTCGGCGAGCTCGACGAGGAGTTCGTCTTCGAGCGCCGCGTCGGCAACAGCTTCAGCTTCGGCTCCCAGGCGTGGCGGATCGTCGACATAGGCGAC
>JAKQKE010000087.1 GCA_029560805.1 Spirochaetota bacterium | reverse complement strand
GCACATCATTCGGCCTTACTTGGAGGCGGCCTTGGAGAAGCCGCTCAGGATATATTTCTGGAGCACGACGAACAGTACGACGATGGGCACGACGGCCATCACGGCGCCGGCCATGATCTGGTTCTGGTTCATCGTCTCGAGCCCGGCGTATGAGCGCTTGAGCTCGTAGACGCCCTGGGCGATGGTGCGCCGGAAGGAGGTGGTGGTGACCATCTTGGGCCAGAAGTACGCGTTCCAGCCGTCGATGAACGAGATGATGCCGACGGTCATCATGGTCGGCTTGCACATCGGCACGAGTATCCTGAAGATGACGCCGACGCGTCCCATGCCCTCGAGACGGGCGGCCTCGAGGAAGCTGTCGTCGACCGACTTGAAGGTCTGCCTGAGGAGAAAGATCATGTAGGCCGAGACGGCGTGCGGCACGATGAGGCCGGCGAAGGTGTTGATCCAGTGGAGCTTGGCCACCATGCCGTAGATCGGCACGAAGGTCACCTGGATCGGTATCATCAGCGCGCCGAGCACGACGATGAACAGGGCGTCGCGGCCGGGGAACTGGCCCTTGGCGAAGCCGTAGGCCGCGAACGAGCCGATGACCAGCTGGAGGCCCATGATGCCGACCGTCATGACGACGGTGTTGAAGAAGTAGCGGCCGAAGGGCGCCATCGCGAGCGCGTCGGCGTAGTTCCGCCAGCGGAACTGGGCCGGCCAGAGCGACGGCACGGCCTGGAGCAGCTCCTCGCTGGTCTTGAGCGACGAGATGATCATCCAGTAGAGCGGGAAGACCACGATCAGCACGATCGCTATCGCGAGCGCGTACTGGAGGACGGTGGCGGCGGCCCTGAGCCGCCTGGCGCGGACGTTCGCCGCGAGAGCTTGGTTCGTCATCGCCGTTCCCTCCTAGGAGTCGTAATGGACGCTCTTGTTCGATATCTTCATCGTCGCGGCCGTGAAGGCGAGCAGGATGACGAAGAACACGCTGGCGACGACGGCGGCCCGGTCGACGCGGAACTGGACGAAGGCCAGGTCGTAGATCCAGTAGACCATCACGTTCGTGCTCTCGTAGGGCCCGCCGGCGGTCATCACGTCTATCGACTGGAAGACCTTCATCGACGCGATGAAGGTGGTGACGAACAGGAACAGCGTCGTCGGCGACAAGAGCGGCAACGTGATGTGCCTGAAGCGCTTGAGCGCCCCGGCGCCGTCGAGCTCGGCGGCCTCGTAGTAGTCCCTGGAGATGCCCTTCATCGCCGACAGGTAGATCATCATGCCGTAGCCGACGACGCGCCAGCCGGTCAGGATCAGCACCGAGGTCAGGGCGGTCCGCTCCGAGTTGAGCCACGCGACCGGCCCGACTCCGAAGGCGCCGAGCACGTAGTTCAGGAAGCCGTACTGGTCGTTCAGTATCCACATGAACACGATGGCCGAGGTCGATATCGCGATGTACTTGGGCATGAACACGATCGAGCGCATCGCGGCGAAGACCCGGCCCTCGCGGTTGAACAGCGCGGCGAGCAGGATGCCTCCGACCAGCGTTATGACGATCTCCCAGAAGGTATAGCTGAACGTCACCTTGAGCGACGCGAGCCAGGTGTCGAGCCCCGAGCCCTTGAACAGCCACTTATAGTTCTTGAGGCCGACGTACTTGTACTCGTCCCGGATCAGGTTCCAGTTCGTGAAGCCTATCCTGAACAGGTCGACGA
>JAKQKE010000074.1 GCA_029560805.1 Spirochaetota bacterium | reverse complement strand
GCTCCTGGCGCCGAGCTTGGCGTACACGGCGCTCTGGTAGTTCTCCGCGGTGCGGTGGCTGACCCCGAGCCTCTGCGCGATCTCCTTGGCGTTCAGCCCTTCGAGCAGCGCGTCGAGGGTGGACCGCTCGCGCGGGGTCAGCCCGCCCACCAGCCGCCGTCCCTCATGCCTGGCGCCGGACAGGATGGCCTCCGCGGTCAGGAGGTCGCGCAGTATCTCGCCCTCGATATACGGCTCGCCGGCCATCACGAGCCTGACCGCAAGCTCGAGTACGCCGAGCGCGAGGTTCTTGGACGCGAAGCCTGTGGCGCCCGCCCGTATGGCGCGCCGGGCGAGCGAGGCGTCGGCCTCCATGGTCAGCACGAAGAAGGCGGGCGTTCCGGGCAGGCCCGCCCGGCTCTCGATCAGGTCCATGCCGCTGCCGTCCGGCAGGCCGACGTCGACCATGGCCAAGCCATAGCCGCCGCGGTCCATGGCCTCGCGGGCCTCGGCAGCCGAGCCAGCCTCGTCGATCGCTTCGAAGATACGCCAGCCTTCGAAGGCCGTCTTGAGCCCGTTCCTGAATACAGGATGATCGTCGACTATCAGGGCTTTACGCATCGAGACCCGCCTTTCCAGTTTTTGTGAACGGTACGCGTAGCGTAACCCGGTATGATCCGGCTTCGGTTCCAGCGCGCAGCTCGCCTCCGGCGAAGGCGGCGCGCTCCCGCATGATGGCTTGCCCGAGGCCGCTCGATACGGACTCGTCGAGCCGCACAAGCTCGGCGGCGTCGGCCGCGGCGTCGAGGCGGTTGACCACCTCGACGAGGAGCGCCTCGGCGGACGGTTCGCCGTCCAGCCGCAGCGACACGTCGACGGCCTGCCCGGGCGCGTGCTTGCGCGCGTTGGCGAGCGCCTCCTGGACTATACGGAAAACCTGTATGCCCGCCTCGTCGTCGAGCGAGTCGGCGGCCTCGGCGGCGCCGGCCTCCGCGCGGAACGTAGCCAGCCTGAGATGCTGGCCGAAGCTCCTCGAGCACAGCGACTCGATGGCTGCCGCGAGCCCGGAACGCTCCAGCTCCGGCGGCCTCAGGTCCAGGGCCAGGCCGCGCAGGCGCTTACCCGCAGAAGTCAGGAGGCCGATGGACTCGGAGAGTAATCGGGTCAGCTGGCCGTCGGAGGCGTCGGACGGGGAAGCGGCCCGCTCGCATAGCATCCTGGCGGCGGCCAGGTCCTGGGCCACGTCATCGTGGAGGTCGCGGGCGATACGCTTTCGTAGCCCTTCCTCGGCCCGTAGCGACGCGAGCAGGCTCCTGCGCGACCAGACGGCCTCGAGCCGGCTGACCTGCAGGCGCAGGCTCAGGGTGGCGCCGATAGCGGCCGCCACGACGAAGCCGATGGCCAGGGCGGCGATGAGCGCGTAGAACGAATCGGCTAGCGCGGCCCGTTTCCTGGCCAGGTCCGTCTCCAGGATGGCGTACGACTCGCAGAAGCGGTCCAGGAACGCCTCGGTATCGGTCAGACCTGGCTCGTACAGCTCGACGAGCCGGAGCAGGGCGCGCCGCGGCTCTTCCAGGTCGACGCTGACGGCTATGCGCTCCAGCCGCTCGACCGCGGCGAACAGCCCTTCGAGTTCCGGCGGCAGGGAGCGGCCGGCGGGTACGGCGCGCAGCACCGCCCGGAGCGAGCGCTCCATGCCCAGCTGCA
>JAKQKE010000181.1 GCA_029560805.1 Spirochaetota bacterium | reverse complement strand
CGTCGCCCTTCGTGGAGCTGCCCTTCGGGGCCTCGCCGACGACGTACGATACGTCGCCGTGGTGCACGACCGGCGCTCCCTCGGCCTTGGCGTCCGCGATGGACAGGACGGGCTTGAGCACCTCGTACTCGACGACGATGGCTTTGAGCGCGGCCTCGGCCTGCTCGGGAGTCTCGGCCACGACGGCCGCGACGCGGTCGCCGACGTGACGGACCTTGCGGGGGAACATGCGCTGGTCGTAGGGGCTCGGCTCCGGGTAGCCCTGGCCGGCGGTCGTGTAGACGCGGTCGGGGCAGTTCTCATGGGTGACGATGTCGATGACGCCGGGCATCTCGAGGGCTTTGGTAACGTCGATGCGCTTGATCCACGCGTGCGCGTGCGGCGACATGAGCAGCTTGAGGTGACAGGCGTCCGCGTCGACGCGGTCCTCGACGAAGGCCTTCTCGCCGCGCGCCAGTGCCGCAGCGTCTACCTTCTCGCGGTCCTTGCCGACGTGCCGGAGGTCGGGGCGGAACTCCTGCCCGGCCGGGACCTCGTAGTTCGGGTCGGCCAGGCGCTCGGAGGCGATGCGCGCGGCGTCGAAGAATTGCTCGTAACCCGTGCAGCGGCACAGCGTGCCCGACAGCGCGTCGCGCGTCTCATCCTTGGTCGGCCTCGGGCTGCGCTCCAGAAGGTCGTGGAGCGCCAGGACGACGGCCGGGGTGCAGTAGCCGCACTGGACGCAGTGCGCGTCGATGAGGGCGCGCTGCACGATCGATAGCTTGCGGTCCTTCGAGAAGTGGTCGACGGTCAGGACCGCCTTGCCCTCGGCCTGGGGCGCCAGGATCTGGCAGGAGTTGACGAGGCGGCCATCGAGGATGACGGCGCAGAGGCCGCAGGAGCCCTCGCCGTCGCAGCCATCGCGCACCGATACGACGCCCTTGCGCCTCAGGCAGGAGCGTAGCGTCTCTCCGGGCTCGCAGTCCCAGGCGACGGTTCGGCCGTTCAGCTTGAATGTAACCTTCATGACAGATCCTCCGCGGCGTGTAGCGCGTCGGCGACGAGCGCCGCCCCACGCAGCCGCTTGTACTCGGCGCTACCCCTGACGTCGGAGATCGCCGACAGGAGCGGGGAAACGGACTTCTCGATATCGGTCTTGGGCGGTAGCGGCCTGCCCTCGAAGAGTGCCGCAAGGTCGGGCCTGAGCGTCGCACGGGGCCCGAAGCCGCCGAGCGCGATTCTGAGCCCCGCGACCTTGCCGCCGTCGAGCCTGAACGCGCAGGCCGCGGTCGCGGTGGCGACGTCGCAGGCCGTGCGGCTATGGCGCAGGGCCGCTACCTTGAGCCCGGGCTCGAGTCGAACCTCGACGCTCAAGATAACGCCCCGCGGCGCGGCGATCCACGATTCCAGGCTCGTCGTCGCGGGCGCCTTGCCCCGCTCGGCTATCGTCGCCGAGGCGCCGAGCGCCAGCAGGACGGGAGCGAGGCTCGAGCACGACTTGTTGGCGCCCAGATTGCCCCCGACCGTCGCGCGGTTCCGCGTGTTGCGGTTGG
>JAKQKE010000044.1 GCA_029560805.1 Spirochaetota bacterium | reverse complement strand
GCCCGCAGATCGAACCAGGAGACCAGATGCATATCCGAGACTTCAGCCTCAAGACGAAGGTGCTCGTACTGACCCAGGCCGGACTGGCTATCATAGCCGCGGTCATAGCGGTCATGTACGTGAGGGACATAGCCAAGGTGGCCCAGGCGAATATAGTCGAAAAGAGCCGCGCCATCACGCTGACGGTAGAGGCGACCCGAGACTCGATGGCCGAGAAGCTGGCGGCCGGCGTCATCGCGGACCTCGAGACCCTGGCCGCCGAGGGAGACCGCGACAAGCTGATCTCCGCCGTGCCCATAATAACGGCGATGGACGTGGCGGCCCGCAACGCCGATGAAGGCGGCTACAGCTTCAGGGTACCCAAGGTACGGCCGAGGAACCCGGCCAACGAGCCCGACGAGGTCGAGCTCGAGGCGCTCAAGCTTCTGAGCGGCGGCCTCGAGGAATACGTCGTGCGGGAGCCTCGACGCATACGGTACTTCAGGCCGGTCAGGCTGTCGCAGGACTGCATGCTATGCCACGGCGACCCAGCCGGCTCGATCGACCCGACCGGCGGCGAGCGCGAGGGCTGGCGCGTCGGTGAGGTTCACGGCGCCTTCGAGGTAATCAGCTCCCTCGGCGCGGCCAAGCTCGTCGGAAAGCAGGCCACCGTCAACGTGGCGTCTTTCGCTGGCGGCGTCATGCTGCTCCTCGGCTTCGCGCTCTTCCTGATCATCCGCGTCGTGCTCAAGCCTATCGTCACCTACGTCGACGCGTTCAAGTCGGCGTCGACCGGCGACCTGACCGTCAGGGCGACCGTCAGGGCCAGGGACGAGATAGGCCGGATAGCGGCCTACTTCAACGACTTCATAGCGACTCTCGAGCACATGGTCGGCGAGGTCAAGAGCGTTACCCAGACCACCGAGAACATTTCCTTGGACCTAGCCGCCAGTTCGGAGGAGACCGCCGCCAGCCTGCACGAGATACGCATCAACACCGAGGGCATGAAGAACAAGATCGTCCACCTCGACGGCGAGGTCTCCTCGTCGTCCAAGTCGGCCGAGGACGTCGATAGCTACCTGTCCAGGCTGTCCGAGCTGATAGCCGACCAGGCCTCCGCCATCAACCAGTCGAGCGCGTCGATCGAGCAGATGTCCGCGAGCATCAATAACATAGCGATGGCGGCCGAGGAGAAGCTCAGGGTGGCCAACGAGCTCGAGAGCACCGCGCTCGAAGGCCAGAGCGAGATGGAGGAGACCGAGCAGACGATCAAGAAGGTCTCCGACAGCGCCTCCGTCATCATGGAGATGATCCAGATCATCCAGGACATAGCGAGCAAGACGAACCTGCTCGCCATGAACGCCGCGATCGAGGCGGCCCACGCCGGCGATTTCGGCAAAGGCTTCGCGGTCGTCGCCGACGAGATACGCAACCTGGCGGAGTCGAGCGCCGAGAGCGCCAAGCAGATTACCCAGTCGCTCGGCGAGGTGACCGACTACATAGCCGTCTCCACCTCGAGCACCGAGAAGACCGGCCGGATCTTCAGCGACATCGTCGAGCAGATCAAGGGCGTGGCGATGAGCATGTCGGAGATGAAGAACGCCACCGGCGAGCTGTCCATCGGCGCCAAGCAGATACTCGAGGCCCTCGGCTCGCTCGTATCGACCACCGAGGAGGTCAAGGGCTCGTCGGTCGACATGAAGGCCCGCGTCACGGCCATCGTCGAGGCGATGCGCAGCGTCGCGGCCATCTCGAGCGACACGAAGTACGGCATGGAGGAGATCACCATCGGCATCGACGAGATATACAAGGCCGCCGAGTCCATCTCGCGGGCCGGAGGGGAGAATTCCGAGAGCGTGGCGACGCTCAAGGCTCTCGTCGAGCGTTTCACGGTCTCCATGGCCATGGAAGGTAGTTCGACGATAGAACGATAAGGACGGCCGGCGCGCTGCGGCGCCGGCCCGGAGGCGCGACGGATGTTGCGCCTCCGGCCGTTTTGTCCGTATACTCCACGGGCGGCGGCGCCTCGTCGCACCGGGGGTATGCATGCATCGGACGCTCGCCTTAGTGTTCGCGACCGCGGTCTTCGTCTCCGCGGCGTCCGCCGACCTGTTCTCGCCCGACAGGCCTTTGTCCACAGTCGAGACCGAGTACTTCACGTTCATCTACGCGGCCGAGTCGGAGCCGGCGGTACGGTACCTTGCTTCCTTCGCCGACGACGCGTACCGCGAGATAGCCGCGCTGCTCGGCACGAGCCCCCGCGCGAGGCTGCCGGTCGTCATGACGCCCGATTCCGAGACGCTGAACGGCTACTACACCGCCTATCCCTATCCGCGCATCGTGCTGTACCAGGCCCCCACCGAGGCAGGCTCGAGCCTCGGATCGTTCGACGACGATCTGAGAAAGCTGTTCCAGCACGAGCTCACGCACGCGGTGTCGCTAAGCCTCCGGGGGGGCGCGGAGGGCGCGCTCGTCGCCGTCTTCGGCTCGCCGCTCGGCCTGTCGACGTATCTAGCGCCCAGGGCTTTCGTCGAGGGCGTCACCGTGTCGTTCGAGAGCATGAACGGCTTCGGCCGTGCGACCGACCCGCTCGCCGGCGCCATCATACGCCAGGACATCGTCGAAGGCCGGGGCAGGAGCTTCGCCCAGGCCTGCGGAGCCGACGACCGCTACCCATCGAGCGCGCTCCACTACCTCTATGGCGGCTACTTCTCGCGCTACCTGCAGGGGCGCTGGGGCATTGGGAAGTACGCCGAGCTCTGGACGCTCTTCGGCGCTAGGGCGCTCCTGCGACCGCTCGACGACAGTTGGCTTGGCGAGGGGCGCTTCTCGCGGGTCTACGGCATATCGCTATCGGAGGCCTGGACCGACTTCATGCGCTCCATGGCGCCGACGGCGCCCGTCTACATGGCCGCCGAGCCTCGGACGGACGCGTCGTCCGTCTCGGCGCTCTGCTCGTCGGGCGACGCGCTCTACTATGCCGACGAGGCGGCCGAGACCGTCTACCGGCTCGACCCGGTCTCCGGCGATAGCCGCCCGCTGTTCAGGGCCGGCGCCGAGGTGTCGCGGCTCGATGCCTCGCCGGACGGCTCGGCCCTCCTCGTCTCCACGACCCGCCTCGCAGGCGGTTTCCCCAAGCTCGCTGTCATGGAGTACACGGTCGGCGGCCGAGGCGGCCCTCGGCTCCTGCCCCTGAGCCGCGTCAGGGACGCGGCCTACCTACCCGGCGGCGGGCTGGTCGGGGTGTCCGTCGACGGCTACGAGACCGACCTGGTCGTCGCGCGCGGCGAGGCCCGCTCTACGCTGCTCGAGGGCAACGAGCGTACGAATTTCTCGTCGCCCGTGGCCTCCGCCGACGGAGCCTACGTCTACGCGATCGCCAGGCTCGACGGCGTCCCCTCGATCATCAGGCTAGCGTTGGACGGGACCGGGACCCGCGCGGACTCGGTAGAGCGTCTCGTCGTCCCCGACGGCCTTTCCTGGCTGCGCTATCTATCGATGGGCACGGACGGCGTCCTACGTTCCGGCTGGGATGACGGTTCGTTCTATCGCCTCGTCGAGCTCGACGACGGGCTGATACGGTACCAAAGCGTCCCGATCTCGGGCGGCGTCCACAGTCCGGTACTGTCCGCCGGCCTGGTGCGCTATATCGGCCGTTTCTCCGACGGCCAGCGCCTCTGCGATTACCCGACAGACCGCACGCCTCTCGGCTTCGCCGAGGCTCCGGCGCTCTGGGTAGAGGCGAGCGGACTGTTCGAGCTCGGCTCGGCCTACGACGCCGCCCCGGCGCCGCCGGTGTCGCCGGAGCGATACCGGGCGACACGCTACCTGGCGCCCCGTTTCTGGTTCCCCACGGCCATCCTCGCCACTGGCGGCCTCGAGTCGGCGGGTCTCGCCGCGGTGCTAGGCGATCCGGCCGAGCGGCTCGAGGCGTCGGTCTCGGCCGCCTGGGACACGACGGCGCGCGCCGTCGACCTGGAGCTCGACGTCACCTTCTCGCGCTTCGCCTGGCCCATCAGGCTGCTCGCGCGGGACTCGTTTACCGGAACGGTCCCGACGGACGCCGATTCCATCGTCGCGCGCTCGTCGGAAGCCTTCGCCGGTACCGCCGGCTCGCTCTATCCCTTCTCGGGCGGAGCGCTGAGCTGGAACGTTTCCGGCGGATTCGGCGCCAATGCCAAGAGCGCCCCGGGAGCCTCTCCGTACGCCGTCTGGAGCGTCGCCTCCGCCGCCCTCGAGTCGACGATAGCCTGGTCCGACGTCAGCGCGCCGCTCGGCGACCCCGAAGCCCGCTCGGGCTATGTCATATCGCTCTTCACACGGCTCGACGCGGCCCTCTACCCCACGGCCGCCCTACCGACCGCCGGGCTCGAAGCGACCGCGGAAGCCTTTGTCGGCGCCGGAGCCCTGGCCGTCTCGGCCCACGGGGCGCTCGCCGTCACCGACGGTATAGCCTACGGCCCCGACGGCCGGGCCTATGCGGGCGGCTGGACCCTCGGCGCCTCGTACCCGTCACCGGACGACTTCTCGGGGAGCGGCTACGGCGCCTGGTACGCCTCGCTCGAGGCCAGCCTCAGGTTGCTCAAGGCGGAGATCCAGCGCGGGGCAGGTTCCTTCTACGCGAACCGCCTCTCGCTTCGGTCCGGCGGCCGTGCCTACGCGATCGCCGGCCAGGATGGAACGGCGCGGGACTGGGGCTGGTCCGCCTTCGCCAGGGCGAGCCTGACCTGGACTCCGGCTATCGGCGCCTACGCCGCCCTGCACCCGGTATCGAGCCTCGAATTCTGGTGCAGGCCGGACCTAGCGGACGACGGCGACGGTGTGTCCCCCCACGGCCTGACCTTGAGTCTCGTCGCCTCGTACTGAGGACCGGGCCGATGCTAGCGATCGAGCGCTTCACCGAGGAAGCGGCGGCCGAGCTGCGCGACGCCATAGCCGACGCCGGCTTCAACGAGGTCTTCGCGGCTGGCAAGTTGGACGGGCGCGGCCTCGTGGCCGAGATCATCGTCGGAGCTCGCGGCGGACAGTCGTCGGTGCCGGCCCTGGCCGGTTTCCTCGACCGCGGCGACGTGCTGATACACAACCACCCGTCCGGGTTCCTCGAGCCGAGCGACGCCGACCTGGCCGTAGCCTCGCGGGCCGGGGAGAACGGCGTCGGCTGCTACATCGTCGACGGCGACGTACGGGAAGTCTACGTGGTCGCCGAGCCGGTACGAGCCCGGGCCCTCGTCGCCATAGACTCGGGCGAGCTAGCCGGCGTGCTGGACGACGGCGGCAAGCTGGCCTCGAGGCTACCCGGCTACGAGGCCAGGCTCAGCCAGCTCGAGCTGGTCAAGGCGATAGCCGACGCCTTCAACGGCGGCTACGTACTGGCCGCGGAGGCGGGCACCGGCGTCGGCAAGTCGTTCGCCTACCTCCTGCCCGCCCTCGCCTGGGCCGCCCGCAACCAGGAGCGCGTGGTCGTCTCGACGGCCACGATCAACCTGCAGCGCCAGCTCGTCGACAAGGACATACCGATCGTATCGTCGATCTTCAAGAAGAAGCTCAAGGCCGTACTGGTCAAGGGTCGCGGCAACTACCTCTGCCGGACCAGGCTCGCCGAGGCCATAGACGAGGAGGGCCTGTTCGCCGGAGACGACCACCCGCTCCGCCGGATAGCCGCCTGGGCCGAGTCCAGCGCCACGGGCGACCGCTCCGACCTGTCGTTCTGGCCCGAGGACGCGCTCTGGTCGAGGATACGCTCGGAATCCGACGAGTGCCTCAATATGCGTTGCCCCTTCCGGGAGAGCTGCTTCGTGCTCAGGATGAAGCGCGACGCCGCGGACGCCGACCTGATCGTAGCCAATCACCACATCCTATTCAGCGACCTAGCCTCCCGCGCCGCCGGCTCGGGCTACGAGTCGACCGCGGTGTTACCGCCCTACGGAAGCATCATCTTTGACGAGGCCCATGCGATAGAGGCCAGCGCCACGAGCTTCTTCTCCGACGAAATAACGAAATTCTCCACGCTCCGCCAGGTCGGCAAGCTGTACCGCGAGCGGCGCGGTAGGAAATTCGGCATCGTCGTCAAGCTCCAGAACCTTAAAGGCCTGCCATCCGGGCTGTTGAAGCGCTTCCCGGACGCGTCGGAAGCCCTGGTCGCCGCGGCCGAGGCCGTCGACGCTCGAGCCCTCGCCCTGCTATCGGACGCCCCGAACCTGCGCCTGACCGTACGCTCGAAGGAGCTCGAGGAGGAGCTGCTCAAGCCGCTCGGCGAGCTCGAGAGGGCGCTCCTGTCGATGGCCGAGCTGATCAAGGACGCGCTCGCCGGGGTACCGGACGAGTCGTCCGAGGACCAGTCCGTACGCGAAGCCGAGCTGGCCCTGGTCAGGCTGTCGGAGCTGGCGGCCGTCTGCGCGCGCTACCGAAGCTTCGACGAGGAACCGAACGAGATCTTCTGGCTCGAGAGGCGGAAGACCAGCCAGGGCGAGGGCTTCGCCCAGCTGATGATCACCCCGCTCGACATTTCCTTCATGATGAACGAGGCGGTGTTCGACCAGTTCCGCACCGTCGCCTGCCTGTCGGCGACGCTTTCCATCGGCGGCTCGTTCGGATTCTGGAAGAACCGGGTCGGATTATCGGCTTCCGGCGCCAGAGTCGAGTGTCGCGAGTACCCCTCGCCCTTCCCCTTCGAGCGCAATGCCCTGCTCGCCGCGACCAGCGACGCCCCGGACCCATCGTCGCCCCTCTGGCAAGCTTGGGTCAACGACGCCGTCTACGAGCTGATCGCGGCCTCGGGCGGCCGCGCCCTCGTGCTGTTCACCTCGTATACGGCCCTGCGCGCGGCCTGGGACGCGGTGAAGCCGCGGCTCGACGCGCTCGGCATCTCCGCCTTCAGGCAGGGCGACGACGAGCGCTCCAGGCTGCTCGGCTCCTTCGTCGCCGACGTCTCGAGCGTCCTGTTCGCGACCGACTCGTTCTGGGAGGGCATAGACGCGCCGGGCGAGACGCTCGAGCTCGTCATCATCACCAAGCTGCCGTTCAGGGTGCCGACCGACCCGGTCCAGAAGGCCCGATCCGAGGATATCGAGCGGCGGGGCGGCAACTCCTTCATGGACCTATCGCTACCGGAGGCCGTCATACGCTTCAAGCAGGGCTTCGGCCGGCTGATCCGCCACTCGAACGACCGCGGCGCCGTCGTCGTGCTCGACGTGCGGCTCCTGACCAAGCGCTACGGCCGCGTCTTCGTATCGTCGCTACCCCGTACCCGTACCCGCTTCGGACCGCTCGCCGAGGTCGCGGGGGAGGTCCGTTCGTTCATCGGTAGACCGTGAGCGACAGTCGGGGTACAATACCCCATGGCCATCTACGTACTCGAGAACACCGTACAACACTACGCCTGGGGCTCGAACGATGCCCTGCCGGCGCTGCTGGGCAAGGAGAACCCGAGCGGCGAGCCATGGGCCGAGCTATGGATGGGAGCCCATCCACGCGCCCCGTCCGTCGCCGTCGATCCATCGACCGGCGCCAGGAAGCCGCTCGACGCGCTCATAGCCGCCGCGCCTGGCGCGACGATAGGGGCGGACGTGGCCCGCCGTTTCGGCGGCGAGCTACCCTTCCTGTTCAAGCTGCTGTCGGCGGCCCGCCCCCTATCAGTACAGGCTCATCCGTCGAAGCGCAAGGCGGAACATGGCTTTGCCCGCGAGGAGTCGAAGGGCATACCCATAGACGCGGCCGAACGCAACTACAAGGACCCGAACCATAAGCCGGAGACCGTCGTGGCCCTGACCTCGTTCGAGGGGCTCTGCGGTTTCAGGCCGATCGAAGCCATAGTCGATGCTACGCGGCTGTTAGCGCCGGACGACTGGGAGCGCCTGATCGGCCGCCTCGCCGTCGATCCCTGCAAGCTTGAGCTATCGTCCTTCATCTACATGATCATGTCGATTGACGGGGAGCATAAGGCCAGGCGGCTCAGCTACGCCAGGTCGAGGAGCGAGCGCATCGTGGCCGACGAGCCGAGAGGCTCCGGCCGTTCAAGGCTTTTCTCGTGGGTACTCAGGCTGATGGACGAATACCCCAACGACATCGGGGCCCTGGCGCCGCTCGCGCTCAACCTGTTCGAGCTGAGCCCAGGGGAAGCCATCAACCTGCCGCCCGGCGAGCCGCACGCCTACCTTCGCGGGACGGCCGCCGAGATCATGGCCAACTCCGACAACGTGCTCCGCGGCGGGCTGACGAGCAAGCACGTGGACATTCCCGAGTTCATATCGACTCTCGGCTTCGACAGCGCCATCATCGAGCCTTTGGAGCCGACGCTCGGCGACGACGGCTTCTACGCCTATCCGTGCGGGGTACCGGACTACTCCCTGTCCCGGGCCGAGGTCAGCGGGACCCTTACGTTTGGCGGAAGGCCGGAAACGCCGGAGATACTGCTTTGCGTCGATGGGGAAGTCAGCCTCGAGGCCGGGTCCGGCGCATCCATCGAGCTACCGCGCGGCGCGTCCGCCTTCGTCTGCGCCGACGAACGGGCCTACGCGGTGAGCGGCTCCGGGGCCATCTATAGGGCGGGCGTCCCCGTATGACTCTCTGGGCCGACGCCGACTCGCTACCGCGGGAGGTCAAGGAGCTCATCGGCAGGCGGGCCGGGTCTTCGACCGGGGACTTCCCGATCCGCGCCGTCTTCGTCGCCAACCGTCCATTGCCGCTCCCCCCGGGCAAGAACCTGCAAGCCGTCATCGTCGGCAAGGCCGCTGCCCAGGCGGGCGGCTTGTCGACCCAGCCCGAGCGCGATACCCTCGAGCGCGATACCGCCGACGACTACATCATCGCGTCGGCCGCGCCGGGAGACATCCTGGTGACGCGGGATATCCCGCTGGCCGCCCGGGCGCTGGAGCGCGGGTTGGTCGCATTGAACGATCGCGGCGTCATCTGGACTGCGGACTCGGCCAGGGAGCGGGCCTCCGTGCGAGACCACATGGCCGCGCTACGCGAGCTGGGCGTAGCCCCTCCCCTGCCCAAGGGCCGATTATTCGACCGCAAGGACCTGAAGGCCTTCGCCGACGCGCTCGACAAGGCGATACGGGCCGCGATGAACGCTCAGCGAAGATAGCGATCGGCTATGAAAGAATAGCGTGCCGCGAGGCGGGGATTCTTCATCGCGGTCGCGGGCGTATTGAGGATGGGCGACGGCAGCACCGTCACGAGCCTGGCGGCCTGCGTCGGCGTCAGCTTGTCCGCCCGCGTCTGATAATAGCGCTTGGACGCGGCCTCGACGCCGAACACACCCTTGCCCCACTCGGCCCAGGACAGGTACAGCTCGAAGATGCGCTCCTTGGACAGGATAAGCTCCATCTCCAGGGCGACTAACACCTCGAGGTACTTGCGCAGGTAGCTACGCGTCGGTAGCAGGAACAGGGTCCTGGCCGTCTGCATCGTCAGCGTCGAGGCGCCGTAGCGTATCTCGCCCGCCGCCTGGTTGACGCGGTAGGCCCTGGCGACGGCCTCGAGGTCGACGCCGCGGTGCTTCCAGAATTTACCGTCCTCGGCCGAGACTATCATCCGCCTCATCACCAGCGGCACGCGCCGTAGCTCTACCGCAACCGGCGTAGCCACGTCCCAACGGTCTACATACTTGCGGTACAGGGCCAGGGTCGTGGCCGCCGGATCGACGGACGAGAAGCAGGCGATGATCAGCATGGTCGAGCCGATGTACCAGACATGGAACAGCGCCAGGGCGCGGGCGACGCCGAGCGCTGCGCGCTTGAGGGATAACGGCGGCCTAGAGACTCGGGGCTCGGCGACCGCCCCCGGGGACGGCGCGGATAGCTGGGAAAGCTGGGCAAGCGGGGCAAGCGTCGACTCGGCCACAGCGCCCGGTACTACCATGCGCCATAGGGCGCCGCCTCGAGCCGAACGGTACAGCGCCGAGGCCGCGCGGCCGAGCGCGGGGCGGAAAGGGAAATACATCACGGGCGACATCCTATCGAGTACTCAGGCTTGACACAAGGGAGACCCCCTCCTACCCTGTAGCATCCTATCGAGGAGGCAATCATATGAAACGTCTAGTTGCGGTAGCGGCGGCGCTGCTCGTCGCGATCGCCGTGCCGGCGTTCTCCGACGACACGCCGATTCCTGGTCTCCATCGCTACAGGCTCGACAATGGCCTGGAACTGTTCGTGTTGGAAAACCACGCCGTGCCGCTGACGAGGGTGCAGATCACCTTCCGCTGCGGCTCCATCACCCAGGGTCCCGAGACCGCCGGCCTGTTCCACCTTTACGAGCACATGCTCTTCAAGGGAAACTCGAAGTACAGGACGGAGACCGAGTTCTCGGCCGCCATGACCGACCTCGGCGTCGCCGAGTGGAACGGCGGCACCTCGACCGAGTACGTCACCTACTACTTCACCGTCCCGTCCGATAAGACCGAGGCCGGCCTCGAGTTCTGGTCCTACGCGATGCGCGAGCCCCTGTTCGACCCGGCGGAGCTATCCGTCGAGCAGGACGTGGTATCCAACGAGATCAACGGCTTCCTGGGAGACCCGGACCGCGTCTACTCCGCGGCCATGGACAAGGCTCTCTTCGGGGCCTACCCCTGGAGACGGGACATCGGCGGCAACGAGGCCATCATCCGCTCGGCGACCGTCGATACGCTCCGTGGCATCCAGTCGACCTACTACGTGCCGAACAACGCCGCCCTGTTCGTCGGCGGCGACGTCGATCCCGAGCAGGTCTACGCGATGGCCAAGACGTGGTACGGGGCGTGGAAGCGGGGAGCTGACCCTTGGAAGAAGCCGACGCCGGCCCATCCTATGCCGGGAGTGACCGAGCCGGTCTACCTCGCCTACCCCGACGAGTCGCTACCAGCCGGCATAGCCTATGTCGAGATGCGCTTCCGCGGTCCGGACGTGATCACCGAGCCCAAGCCTACCTTCGCCGCCGACGTCTGGGGTTACCTGATCCAGGCTCCCGAAGGCCGCTTCAAGACCGGCGTCTTCGATAGCGTGCCTGCCCTATACAACAAGGATTACCTCGGTGGCTACTACTACACCCAGCGAGACGGCGGCCAGCTATCCTTCTATACCTATTGCTTCACCGACCCGAGCCTACCCATAGCCGATCGAGCCAAGGCCCTGTTCCGCGACGCGGTGGTCAAGGGCCAGGTCGGGGCGATGGTCTCCGACCCGGCCTACTTCTCCGACGCCGACTTCACGGTGGTCAAGCAGAAGCTGGAGGACGAGCAGATCATCAACCTCGAGACTCCGGAACACTTCATCGAGACCCTGTCGTTCTGGTGGTCGGTCGCCTCGACCGAGTATTTCTTCGACTACGTACCGAGCATGAAGAAGGTGCAGCGCGCGGACATCGGCGCGTTCCTGACGAAATTCGTGCTATCGAACGTGCCCGTCATCGCCGTCAGGCTGAACCCGTCCGACTACGCAACGGAGGCGGGCGCCCTCGAGGCCGCGGGCTTCAAGACGGTGAGCGCCGACAACGCGTTCTGGTGGAAGGATGGCGAATGATGACTCGAACGTATACGAGCCGGCCCCGGGCCGGCATGGTCGCGGCGGCGATAGCCGCGGCGCTTCTAGCGGCCTCCTGCGCCGGCGCCCCCGCGTCCGCGCCCGAAACGGTTACGCCCGCGGCGACGGAGGCGCCCGCGGTAGCCTCATCCAGGCCCCTTCCCTCCTCGCCGGTCTCCGGATGGAAACTGTCGGCCGAGCCAGGAAAATTCATGCGGGCCAACCTGACGACCATAGAGACCAGGACCCTGGCCAACGGCGTCAAGCTGATCGTCAAGAAAAACCCGGCCAACCGCGTCTATTCGATGAAGGTGGCGTTCCGCGGCGGCTCCGCGATGACGAGCGCCGAGAAGGCTGGCATAGAGGCGATGACCCTGGCCATGCTGACGCGCGGCTCGTCCAAGTTCAGCTACGCGGCAATCCAGCGCCTGCAGTACGAGCTGTCGAGTTCGATAGGCTATAGCGCCTCGAGCTACGACTGGGCCAGCTTCGACCTGAATACGATCGACAAGTACTGGGACCAGATGCTCGCCGTCTACGCCGACTGCCTGCTCAACCCGGCCTTCGACCCGGCGCAATTTTCGCTCGTTCAGAACGACTTCAGGGTAAGCCTCCAGAAAGCCCAGGCCGACCCCTATAGCTACGCGGTCACGAAGCTCCACGACTCCATGTTCGCCGGCCACCCCTACGCCGCCGACTTCGGCGGGAGCGCCGCCTCGATCTCGGCGATCAGCCTCGACGACGTCAAGGCCTTCTACCGCGACGCGATAGCGGCCGAGCGCATGGTCGTCGTCGCCGTGGGCAACTTCGACACGGACGCCCTCGCCGCCTCGCTCAACGCAAGCATCGGCGCCGTACCGACCAAGGGCTCGGCCATCCCCGAGGTGGCGCGCTACGACGCGAGGCGGTCGCTCATGCTCGAGCGCTTCGACAAGTCCAAGGGCATAGGCTACGTGCGGGGCGACTTCCCGATAGCGACCCCCGACAGCCCCGACTTCGCGACGCTGCAGCTGGCGTTCTCGATGCTCGACGAGCTGCTGTTCAGCATCGTCCGCACCGACCACGGCGCCTGTTACTCGGTCTGGTCGCGCGCCTTCGGCTTCAAGAGCCCTTATGGCTCGCTCGTCGTCTACAAGACCGACAGGCCGAGCGAGGCCAAGGGCTGGGTCGACGAGGCGATAGCGCTCCTGGCGTCCGGCAAGACCATCAATATTAAGGGTGGCGACGAGAAGTACGCGCCGATCGCGTCGACCATCGAGGCCTACAAGGCCAAGTACGTCAACGCGTTCTTCGGTAGCCAGCAGACCAACGCCGAGACCGCGGCGCAGCTGGCCTCGAGCCACATCTACTTCGGCGACCACCTCGAGTACCTGCGCTTCATCGACAAGATCGACGCGATCAGCGCGGAGGACGTCGTCGCGGCCGTACGCGCCTACGTCGTGGACGCGCCTATCAGCTGGATAGTCGTGGGCGACCAGGCGACGCTGTCCAAAGTCGATAAGACCAAATTCGACGCCTTCACAGGCACCGTGGAGTAAGTCGAGAATAGGGCAATCAGACCACGGAGGCGCGGAGGTGCGGAGAATACAAGAGGAGAATAGAGAATGAGAAACGCAAGGATTATAATCTCCTTGTTTTCTTAATCTCGCCTTATTCCTTCGCTTTCTCCGTGTCTCCGCGTCTCCGTGGTTCAATTCAAAACTAAAAGCTCAGGTAAGGTCGGCGAACGAGCCGTCCGAGGCGCGCGCGAGGTCGTCCGGAGCCAGCACCATTTGCAGTCCCCTCGCACCGGCGCTGACCGAGATCGTCTCCCATAGCGCGGCCGTCTCGTCGATGAACACCGGCAGGGGCGTTCTGGTGCCTACGGGCGAGCAGCCGCCGCGAACGTAGCCAGTCAGTGGCTCGAGTTCCCTGAGCGGCAGCGGCTCCGCCGATTTGTCGCCGGCGGCCTTGGCCGCCTTCTTGAGGTCGACTTCGGTCGAGCCCGGCACCACGCAGAGGAAGGGTCCGACCTTGGCTCCGCGGACGGCTATCGTCTTGAACACGCGGTCGGGGTCAAGGCCGAGCCTCGAGGCGACCGATACGGCCGACAGGTCGGACTCGTCGACCTCGTACTCGAAGGCCTCGACACTGATGCCCATGGATCGGACCAGCCTGAGGGCGTTGGTCGTCACGGGTTCACCTAGCGTTTACGCCGGAAGACCCGGTAGTTGATACTCGGAAAGATGTTATTGCGCTTCTCGAGCCTGGTCAGCCATTCGGTGCCGACGGTGTTGGCGCAGAGCATCTCGTAGATACGGTTAAAATTGGTCACCGCGTCCTCGATCTGCTTCCTCGCGAAGGAGCCGGACTTGCCGGCTCGCAGCAGGAAGGGCCAATCCGAGGCCTGGGCCAGCAACACCTCGCGAGCCGCCTGGTTGAGCACGCGCTCGCGCAACCCGCTCTCGTTCGGAAAGCGCTCGGCGAGCTCGGTCATGCGCTCGATCATCTTGAACACATGCCGATAGATCCAGTCGTTCGACTTCTCGAGCCAGACGCCGCCGTAGCCGCCGTCGCCCCACGACGTGAACTCGGGAACTGACTCGAAGTTCTCGGGGTTCGCCCGCATATACTCCGACAGCGTGACGAACTGTAGCTCGTCGGTGTGGTGGGCCAGCCTGAACAGCGTCTCTATCCACTGCGGTCCCTCGTACCACCAATGGCCGAACAGCTCGGCGTCGTACGGAGCGACCATCAGCGGCTCGCGGCCCCCCATGTGGGCGGCGGCCGCCTTGGCCTGTAGGACGCGGTCGCGCAGGAAGCTCTCGACGTGGTCCTCGACGCGGAGCGAGGCGCGCTCGGCGTCGTACGGAACCTTCCGGTCGCCGGGCCCGGTGATGGCCCAGTACTTGAAGCCGGTGAAGGTACGGATCTGCTGCTGCTCGACGTACGGCCCGATATAGTCGAGCGGCAGGTCGAAACCGATGTCCCTGTAGAAGTCGCGATATACCGGATCCGCCGGAAAGCCGTTCGTCTCCGACCAGACGGCGTCGGTGGCCGCCACGTCGCGGATGAAGGCCGTGAAGCCGTTCGGGCAGGAAACCGGCGCGTACGAGCCCATCCGCGGCGTAGGATCCCCGAGCAGGGCCCCCCGGGTCGAGACAACGGTGTACTGGAGGCCGTACGCGCTCAGCGGCTCCTCCACGCCAGGGTACCAGCCGAGCTGAGGCATCCAGAAGCCGGACGGAGAGCGGCCGAACGCGGCCCGGAACGATACGACCGCGGCCTCGATCTGGGCAGCGATGGCCTCAGGATAGTCTCTATAGATCGGCATGAAGGCGTTCGTGGCGCCGCTGGTCATCAGGTCGATACGCCCCTTCTTGAAGTAGAAGTCGAGGGCGCCGACGATGTTTCCGGCATAGAGTACGGAGAAGTCCTCGCGGTTCTTCGTGTACAGCTCATGGTACATGGCCGCCAACGGCCTGAAGGCGGCGTCGTCGGCGCATCGCGCCACTTCCCTCTCGGCCAGCTCTATCTGCGCGCCGAGCCAGTCGACGTAGCGCTGCTGCAGCATGGAGTCGCCGAGCATAGCCTCGAGGGTCGGCGAAACCGCCAGGTTGAGCTTCCATGGGATTCTGTCGGCCTCGAGCCTGGCGAAGACCCGCAGGAGCGGCAGGTAGGTCTCCGACAGCGACTCGAACAACCAGCGTTCCTCTAGAAAGCTCGGGTAATCGGGTTGCCGAACGAACGGCAGGTGTGCGTTTAGAACGAGCGCTACGTATCCGCGGTCCACGGGGCTCCTCCGTTATTCGTCGAACCCGCCGAGGATGCGGGAAGGATGGTGCTCCGGCGCTGGCGCTATCTCGAGGCTAGCCAATCCGGACAGCGTAGCCAGCGTCGCGGCGTCGGCGTCGAGCTTGGCGAGTGAATCGGCCATCAACGCCCTCGGCGTCCTGACGACGGCCGAGTGGGCCAGCAATCGCGAGCGATTCCCGAGACGGGCGTACAGATCGACGTGGTACGAGCAACCCTCGTCGGGCAGATGCAGATACCAGCGGTCGTCGTCTTCACCCACGACCACCTCGAACGAGCCAGCGGTCTTGCCCTCGGGGACCGATTCCTTGACGACGCGGAGGAACAGGCACGAGAACGCAGGATTGGCGCGCAACTCGTCGAACGCGTCGTCCTTCACGTCCCAGAACACGAAGGCCCACTCGGGATCCCGAGCTATCACGTGGACGACAGTCTCGTTGTAGCGGCTCTCGATGCAAGGGGCGGCGTCGAGGGATGCGTCGATCTCGTCGAGTTCGGAGCCGGAATACTTCTTTTCCTCGATATGGACCGCTGCGTCGCCGGAAGCCTTCCGCTCCTCGCTGTCTTCCTCGAATGCCTCGAGCAGGGCCTCGACGACGAAGACGCGTTCCAACTCGATCGGTAAATCGAGCCCCATCTTGTCCGCGAGGGCGTAGAGGGCGTCAATCGATAATCCGTTCAGCCGTTCGACGTTCACCGTCGCATCATCCGAGAAATGGCCTCGCCGTGTCAAGCCATCGGGCGAAACGCATCCTCAGGGGGCCTATTCACCGTCGCGCGGCTCGTCGCCGCCCCTAGGGGACGGCTCTGCGGCGCCGGTCGGCGGCTTCCTCCGGCGGCGGCGTCTCGGGCGCTTAGGCTTCTGCTTCGGTTCCGGGGCCTTGAAGACCGACTTGACGGCCCGCTCCACCTCGATCCGCGGCATGGTCAGCGGAGCCAGGAAATCCCGGGCGGCTTCGAGCGCGTTATGGAAGGCGGCCTGGGCGTCGGGAGCCGGAATGGCCTGGGCAGCCGCTACGGCGTCCCTGAGCACATAGGCCAGGAGCGCCCCGAGCGACTTATCCCCGGTGGCCGCGACATAGGCGTCGAGTTCGGCGAGGGCCGCCTTCATCGACGCGGCCGCGGCTCCCTCCGAGGCGAGCGCCTTGTCGACGCCCGGCATGATCGCCGATAAGAGGCCGAAGCGGCGCAAGGACTCGACGATGCCTCGCGCCTTCCCGGAGTAGAGTATCTTATTGGCTTCCTCGCCAAGCCGGCTGATCGAGGCGGTAGCCAGCGCGGGGGCGTGCCGGCGTATGGCCAGCCGCGTCTTGAACGGGATGGCGAAACCGGTGGCCTCGGCGTACTTGACCGCCCGGATCATGCGCACGGGGTCCTCCGCGAAGATGGTCTTGAGCGGGATGACCGGCACTATCTTCCTGGCGCGCATGTCCTTGAGGCCGCCGACGTAGTCGACGAGCTTCTGCTCGAGCGGGTCGAAGTACAGCGCGTTCATGCTGAAATCGCGGCGTTTCGCGTCCTCGTCGATGGTGCCATAGGTGTTGCCGACGGTGCCATTGGCTATCGAACGGAAGGTCGAGACCTCGAAGATGCGCTCGCCGACGTAGACGTGGACGAGCCGGAAGCGTTTACCGATGATCCTCGAGCGATAGAACAGCTTCTTGATCCGAGGGGGCTCGGCGTCGGTGACGATGTCGTAGTCCTTGGGTTCGCGGCCGAGGAGCAGGTCCCGGACGGCGCCGCCGACGATGTAAGCCGCGTGGCCGGAGCGCCTCAGGCGCTCGACGATGCGCACCGCGTCCTGATCCACGGAACGCGGATCGATGCCGTGTTCGCGTTCCGTATAGACTATGGCTTTCTTGACCGGCTTTCCATCCGGCCCGTTCTGATATCGTACGAGCAAGGTTTCCTCTAGAGATAGATGTGCGGATCGCTACGAGAGCGACTGGGCCGCTGGCCCGGGTACTGTACTATACCCCCGCACCGGCGGTACAGGTCAAGCCGGTACGGGGCTACGGCGTTGCCTCGGTCAGGCTCTGGCGTCGAGCCAGGCTATGACGTCGGCGGTCGCCTCGTCGCGGCAGGTGTCGTTGAACACCTCGTGACGGCCGTCGGGGTATAGCTTCCTGGATAGGTCGACGACGCCCAGCTCCTTGTAGCGATTGTACAGCCAGTCGAAGGAGCCGTTGGCGGCCCCGACAGGGTCTTTGGCCCCGGCGAACATATAGATGGGCAACGACGTGGGTACGCCCGCCATCGTGGCCGGAGCATGAATCCAAGCCAGGCCTCCGAGCAGGTCCCTGAAAAAACCGTAGGTGCATAGGAAACCGCAGAAGGGGTCGGCAATGTATGCATCGACCTCGGCTTCGTCTCGCGACAGCCAATCGAATACCGTGCGGTTCGGCTTGAAGGCCTTGTTATACGAACCGAAGCTCATCGCGTTCATGAGCGGGGCCTTGGCCTTCTGGCCGCGCAGGGCGCAGCCGAGCTTCGCGATCGAGCGCCCCATGCCGATGACGGCGCCGCCGTCTCCGGCCGTCCCGCTGAGCGCGCAACCCGCCAGCTCGTCGCCGTACAGCGAGATGAAGCCCTGCGACAGGAACGAGCCCCATGAATGCCCGAGCAGGAACAGCTTCTTGCCCGGGTGATCGGCCTTGATCCGGGCCGCGAGTCCCCGCAGGTCCTCGATGACGCGCCTGAACCCGTCCGTATCCGCCAGCCAGCCGAGTTCACCCTCGGCGGCGGTCTTGCCGTGGCCGCGATGATCGGGGGCCCATAGCTCGTAGCCGGCCTTGGTCATCGCCCCAGCCAGGCGGGCGTACCGGGCGGCATGCTCCGCCATGCCGTGCGCGACGAGCACGCAAGCCTTAACCTCCCCTTCGGGAGCCCAATGGTATACATGGATACTCTTGCCGTCGTCGGCGATGAACGAGAATTCTTCGGTTTTCATGCCTGGCAGTATACACCCGGGGCCGCGCCTACGCAAAAAGAATACTTCGGGCGGATGGACGATTCGCTAGTAGCGATCCATCGCCAAAGCTCTCGATAGGTAAAAATAGGACTCAAGGAATCCCGCGCCCATGCCGATATATAAAGAGGAGTTGGGCTTTAGGCGTTTCGGTCCATCAGGGGCCGTCGCGTTCCTACCCTACTCTACGATAATCGGCCCCGGGATAGATAACTTGAGCGTCGCCGAAGGGCGAAAGGAGGAGGAGGCGACCTAGACCGGCCACGCCGTATCGAGACGCGGAACACGGATGCTCCGCGCACAGACACAAGGAGGAAGTCATGATCATCAACCACAACATCAGCGCGATGTACGCCAACCGCCAGCTCGGCGTCAACGGCCTCGCCGTCGACAAGGGCATGGAGAAGCTGTCTTCGGGCATGCGCATCAACCGCGCCGGCGACGACGCTTCCGGGCTAGCCGTATCCGAGAAGATGCGGTCCCAGATCCGCGGCCTGAACCAGGCCTCGAAGAACGCGGCCAACGGCGTGTCGTTCATCCAGACGACCGAGGGCTACCTGCAGGAGAGCCAGGACATCCTGCAGCGCCTCAGGGAGCTGTCGATCCAGGCGGCCAACGGCATCTACACCGCCGAGGACCGCATGCAGATCCAGGTCGAGGTATCCCAGCTCGTCGACGAGATCGACCGCATCGCCAGCCACGCCCAGTTCAACGGCATGAACCTACTGACCGGCCGCTTCGCCCGCGAGGACGGTGAGAACCTGGTCACCGGCTCGATGTGGTTCCACATCGGCGCCAACATGGACCAGCGTGAGCGCGTGTACATCGGCACGATGACCGCCTATGGCCTCGGCGTCAAGCAGATCGGCTCGGACGAGATCGTATCGCTCGAGTCGCCCGACGGCGCGAACCGGACCATCGGCGTCCTCGACGAGGCGCTCAAGAAGGTCAACAAGCAGCGAGCGGACCTCGGCGCTTACCAGAACAGGCTCGAACACGCCGTCAAGGGCATCGACATCGGCGCGGAGAACCTCCAGGCCGCCGAAAGCCGCATCCGCGACACGGACATGGCGTCGGAGATGGTCCACTACACGAAGGACCGTATCCTCGTCCAGGCCTCGAGCGCGATGCTCGCCCAGGCGAACCAGAAGACCGCTTCCGTCTTGCAGTTGCTCCAGTAAGGCTGTATACTAAAAAAAGATAGGGCCGTCCCCTCCCGACCGGGAAAGGGACGGCCGACGGATCTTTGACAAACACCCTCGTGCGCATGCCGGCGGAGATGCCGGCCCTCCCCTCAGGGAGGGCCGGTTCCCCCGCCGTATGGGGCATGAACGGACGGGAACGGGCGCGAGAACACGGAATCCCGGCCTCGACGCCATGCGCGCGGGACGCGCGGCAAGGAATGCCGCGCAGTACGTCCTGCAAGGAGGGTCATATGATCATTAACCACAACATGAGCGCGATGTACGCCAACAGGTCGCTAGGCGTTACCGGGGTCGAACTCAACAAGAACATGGAGAAGCTCGCCTCCGGTCAGCGCATCAACCGCGCCGGCGACGACGCCTCGGGCCTCGCGGTTTCCGAGAAGCTCCGCGGCCAGGTTCGCGGCCTCAACCAGGCTCAGCGCAACATCGAGAACGGCGTTTCATTCATACAGACCACGGAGGGTTACCTCCAGGAGACGCAGGACATCCTGCATCGCGTGCGCGAACTGGCCGTCCAGTCGGCCAACGGCATCTATACCGCCGAAGACCGCATGCAGATCCAGGTCGAGGTTTCCCAGCTGGTCGACGAGATCAACCGGATCGCCAGCCACGCTCAGTTCAACGGCATGAACATCCTGACCGGCCGCTTCTCAAAGGACGGCGGGAATATCATGCAGCTGCAGGTCGGTGCCAACATGGATCAGAACGAGAGGATCTTCATAGGCACCATGACCGCCACGGCTCTCGGGCTACAGGGCGCTCAGGGTACGGACGGTATGATCTCCATCGAGGATCCGGAGAAGGCCAACGCCTCCATCGGCAACCTCGACGCCGCCCTCAAGACGGTTTCGAAGCAGCGCGCCGACCTCGGCGCCTACCAGAACCGCTTCGAGATGGCTTCCAAGGGCGTCGCGATAGCCGCCGAGAACCTCCAGGCCGCCGAGAGCCGCATCCGCGACACCGACATGGCCTCGACGATGGTCGATTACGTCAAGAACCAGATCCTGTCCCAGGCCGGTGGGGCGATGCTCGCCCAGGCCAATACCAGGACCCAGTCCGTGATGCAGCTGTTGGGTTAATACAACCGTTCATAGATTCATTGCGGAGAGCTTCCTGGACGTCGTCTTTCCGCGACGGAGTCTGATCTGACCGGAAGGGGGGGGATCGCGCCCTCCCCCCTTCATCTTTACGAACCGGGCGCGCCCCCGCGACAGGGAGTCGGAACGGGAGCGCTCCCATGAGACAGGAGGAAACGTATGGCAATCGACGTTTCTGCCGTATATACGCTCCCCAACGCCGCGTCGGCCTTGCAGCAGGAAGCCGCTAAGCCGCGCGCCAAGCAGGGCGACGTGATGAGGACCGAGCCTCCCGTATCGATGGATACCATCATCGAGGAGCTCGTGGACGTCAGCGCCGCGTTCAACAAGCGGCTATCGTTCAGCCTGAACGAGAAGCTCGGCCAAGTCGTCGTCAAGGTAATCGATACCGATACCGACAAGGTAATAAGGGAAATTCCGCCCGCCGAGCTTCAGCACGTAAACGAGCGTATACGGGAGGTAATCGGCATCCTGTTCGACGAGAGGGCGTAACCCGGAAGGAGGGCCTCGAGGCCCCATGTCGGATATCAGCATCCCCGGCGTCAAGAGCAAGTACGATACCGCCAAGATAATCGAAGGCTTGATGGCCGTCGAGCGCATTCCGCTCACGCGCTCCCAGGCCCGCCTCGAGGAGATACGCCTCCAGCGTACGGTCTGGCTCGACCTCAACCGCCGCATGTCGTCGCTCCGGGAGAGCGCTCGTTCGCTCTTCTCCTTCCAGAACCCCTTCAACGAACGCACGGCCAGCTCGAGCGACGAGTCGGTATTGACCGGCACCGCCACCAGGGAGGCGATCGAGGAGACGAAGTCCTTCGTCGTCAAGCGGACGGCGAGCGCCGACCGTTTCATGTCGGACGCCGTACCCGCCGACGCCAAGGTGCCCAAGGGAGAGTATTCCTTCTCGGTAGGCGACAAGACGATACGCCTGTCATACGGCGGCGGGTCGATCAAGGACTTCGCCGACGCGATCAACCGCAAGGGCGCCGAGACCGTGCGCGCCCAACTCGTCGCGATACGGCCCGACGAACGGGTGCTCGTCATCGAGTCGCTCAAGACCGGCAAGGACAACCGGCTGGGCTTCGGCGGCGCCGCGGAGGACTTCGCGCTATCGGTCGGGCTCGTCGAGAAGGCCAGCTCGACGCTCCAGGCGCTGCCGACCGATAACCCGGTCCGCTTCGATCAGCCGCTCGACGCCTCCAAGGCGTTTCAGAAAGACGACGCCCTCTACCTGGCGCCTGGCGCCGAGGCCGCGCTCAAGCTGCCCTCCCCGAGCCGGAGCGAAGGCCTCGTCCTCGAGTTGGAGGTCGAGCTCCGCGACCTCCCGGGCGGTCAAGCGGCTCCCGTCGGGCCGCCGCCGGGCCCAGCCATCCCCTCGACCGGGACCATCGAGTACGAGGGTATACGCATCGCCTCGGCCCCGTCGGAAGCCGAGCTACCGGCCTGGTCTCCCCCCCCGACGCCGCCCAGGCGCGACGACCTCGCGCCCCTGTACCTGATCGACGGATCTGGCCGCTCCGTTCGGTTGCCCGAGGTTCGACCCGGCGACGGCTTCAAGACGATCACCGTGCCGCTACCGGCCTACGTCGACTCGTTCTCGGGCGTCGGGCTACGGAACGGTAATACCGGCCGCGAGCTACGCGTGCGCTCGGCGCGGGTCTACGACCCGACGGAGACGGCCGGCCTGCGGCCTAAGAACCCGGTGCAGACAGCCGGCGACGCCGTCGTCGTCATGGACGGCATCGAGGTGACCCGATCGGACAACGCCGTCTCCGACCTCGTGCCGGGCCTCACGATCAACCTCTGGCAAGCCTCCGACAAGCCGGTCAAGCTCAAGGTGGAGCCCGACCGCGAGGCCGCCAAGGAAGCGGTCATCGAGCTCGTAGGCAATTACAATAGGCTGATGGCCGAGTTGAACATCCTCGCCCGCAAGGATGAGAGCGTGCTGGCGGAGATCGAGTACTTTACCGTGGACGAGAAGAAGGCCTACGCCGAGAGGCTCGGCCTGTTCCAGGGAGACACCACGCTATCCCAGCTACGGACAAGTATGCAGCGCACGATGATGGACGCCTACCCGACCGGGGGCGGCATGTCCCAGCTGGCCGCCTTCGGCATCACCACCGACTCCAGACGCGGCGGCTCCTATGACGCGGCCAGGCTCAGGGGCTACCTCGAGATCGACGAGTCGGCTCTCGACAAGGCCCTGCAGACGAGCTTCGGCCGGGTCAAGGACCTATTCGGCTTCGACTCGGACGGCGACCTGCTCATGGACGCCGGCGCGGCCTTCAAGCTCGACGCCATGATGAAGGCCTACGTGGAGACCGGCGGCGTCGTCACGACGAGGACCACTACCCTCGACTCGCAGATCAGCCGGCAACAGAAGGAGATAGAGACGCTCGAGGACAAGCTCGCCAAGAAGGAAGCCGAGCTCAAGCGTCAGTACGGTCAGATGGAAGGCGCGCTCGGACAGATGGAAAGCACCTCGAGCGCATGGGATACGTTTAATTCGAGCCAAGGCAAATGATGACGGGTAGGAGCGATCGATGGAATTCCTAATGAATGGGACGGCCGCCGAGGCGGCCATAACCGGGCGCACGATAGGCGACGTACTGGCCGAGCTCGACGAGAGGGCCGAGGCTATGGGCGCCATCATTGTCGAGGTGGACCTGAACGGCCGCTCGCTGAGCCCCGACGAGCTGGCAGAGGCCTGCGCCGGGAGCGCCGACGCGCCCGGGACGATCAGCCTGGTCGCCGAGAGCGCCGCCGGTCTCAAGGCGCGCGGCCTCGAGTCGCTGCTCGAGCTGGTGCGCGCCGCCTCCGAGGCGGCGGCCTCCGAGGACGCCGCGGCCGTCGCGTCAGCTCGGGCCGCCTGGGCGTCGTTCCAAGCCGCGTTCGGCGGCATCTTCTCCGCCGAGGAGGCGTCCTTCGTCGAGGCGTTCGGCGAGCGCCTCGGGCATGACGCGCCGACGGTCGAGCTGACCCGCCTGGCCGACGGCATGGTCGCCTTCTTCGGCGAGCGGCTCGCGGAGCTACGCGACCCGGAGGAGGCGATGCTTTCCGCGGCCCGCATCTTCGACGCCATCAAGGACGATCTGTCAGAGGTGCCCGTACGCCTACAGACCGGCAAGGACGCGGAGGCCATGCGAACGATGGTGCTCGCCGTCGAGCTGATCAACAAGACCGTACGGATCATGCCGGAGTACGCCCGCGCGTCGGCCAGGACGCCGACCGATATCGCCGGGATGGCGGTACCCGAGTTCTACGGTCAGCTGAACGGAGTGCTCAAGGAACTGGCCCAGGCCTTCGAGGCCAAGGACGGCGTGCTCATCGGCGACTTGGCGGAATACGAGATCAGGCCGAGGCTCGATTCGTTCTATGCCGCCGTCAGGGCGGCCGTCGGGGATCGATGATGCCGGCGTTCGAGGCTCGCGCCCTCTTGGCCCAGGCCTATTGGAAGCAGGAGAACCCGGCGGAGAGCAAGTACTTCCTGATCATCGCCGGAGCCTTGTTCCTGATCCTCATCGGTTACTCGATCATCAAGAACGCCGTCGCCGACAAGGGCGCAGGACTCGGGCAGCGGAGACCGCAGAACCTATCCGGAGGCGCGTTCAGGAGGCGCGCCGAGGAAGCTGGCTTCTCCTCGGCGGAGGCCGAATTCCTCGAATTCTACGCCCGGAAGCTGGGCGTGACGAGCCCGCAGTCGGTGTTCGGCAGCAAGACGTTGCTCGACGCTTTCATGCGCAACGCCTTCAAGTACATCGAGCGCCATGCCGAGACCGAGGACATGGCCGAGGAGCAGAAGCATAGGCTGTTCGCCATACGCGAGGCCCTCGGCTCCCGCTCGAGCTCAGGGTCGGCCCCGCGCTCGACGAGGCAGCTCAAGCCGAAGACGCCGCTGTCGATCGTCACATCCAAGGAGGCCCACTACTCGTCGATCCTGATAGTCAACGAGTCCCGGGCCATGTACCTGGAACCAGCCCTGGATGCCTTCGGCTCGCCGATACGCATCCAGTACGGCTCCAAGCTGACGCTGTACTTCTACTCTGGAAACCACGTCGGCTACAGCTTCCAGTCCCGCTCGCGCGGCATGGTCGACATCGACGGCAAGAAGTTCCTGTCCATAGCTCACAGCGACCGCATCAAGCCGCTGCCCGCGAGGCGCAACCAGCGTAGCGAGGTCAGGCTATCGGGCAGGTTCTACCTGGTGCACGTACGGGCCGCGCGCGACAAGGGCAAGGTCGTCAAGACGGTGCAGGTCGAGCGGGCGGCGGTCGCCGGCATCATCACCGACCTCTCGGGAGGCGGGCTATCGCTCCAGACCATGAGCCCGGCCAACGTCGGAGAATTCATCAAGGTGGAGTTCGACCTGGGCACCGGCCAGCGCTCGGCCTACGCGACGGTCGTGCGCGTCAGCAAGACCCGCAATGGAGCCCTGATGCACCTGAAGTTCGTCAAGGCCTCGCGCAAGACGATCAACGAGATACGCTCGGTCGTCTACGGCTACGACTGACGCGAGCCTGGGTTGCGAAGGCGCCGTCGTCCCGAGTCGTCCCGCGCCGTCCCGCGCCGTCCCGCGTCGTCCCGCGTCGTCCCGCGTCGTCCCGCGTCGTCCCGCGTCGTCGCCGGGCGGCCCCGCACTTGACCGTCCGAGCCATCGTACATACAATTTCAGCGATGAAGATAGTCGAGCTCACGAATATCCTGCGCAAGGAAACCCATATTTACTACCGAAGGGAATTCAAAGCCGACGCGGTCGTAGAGATCATGCAACAGACCAGGAACGTTCCGGTCGAGTTCGTGCTCGAGCACAAGCCCACCGGTTCGGTCGACGTGTGCGCCACGGTGGTCGTCGACCTGGATTATCCGGTCATGCCGTTCATATCCAAGCTCAAGCTGTTCATAGCCGACCTGGACAAGCGCGGGGTCCTACCCTGATACGCCTCGAGTGCCCCGACGTCGAGGCAACCGAGCGCCTCGGCGAGCGCATAGGCCAGGCGGCTCCTCCCGGTACCGTCATCGCGTTCCGGGGCGGGCTTGGGGCGGGCAAGACCGCCATGTGCCGCGGCATAGCCCGTGGTCTCGGCGTCACCGCTCCGGTGACCAGCCCGACCTACACCTTGATAAACGAATACGAAGGCGAGCGGCCCTTCTACCATTTCGACGCCTACCGCCTGTCGTCGGCCGACGAGTTCGACCAGCTCGACGCCAAGCGCTACTTCTACGGCGACGGCGTCTGCGCCATAGAATGGAGCGAGCGGGTCGCCGCGGCCATGCCTCCCGACGCCGTCGTGATCGCTATCGAGCCGTCGGCCGACGGCTCCCGCGTCGTGACCGTCAGCGGCCCCGCGCTGGAAGGGGCCTTGGCGTGAACATCCTGGCGGTGGACTGCTCGGGCGACATCCTGTCGGTCGGAGCCGGGCGATCGATGGGGATAGCCGGGCGCGGTCCCGAGGCTCCCAAGCATCCGTACCGCGAGGAACGCGGTCATGGCCACGCCGCCGGCCCGAGCTTCGCGTGCGTCTCAGTGGACGCCGGGTTCAGGCACGCCGAGCGCGTGATGAGCGCCGTCGAGTATTGCCTCGGCGAGGCCGGGCTCGCGCCCTCGGAGCTCGACCTGCTCGCCTGCGCCGGCGGACCGGGCTCCTTCACCGGACTGCGCATCGGCATGGCGACGGTCAAGGGCCTGTCGCTCGGGCTCGATAAGCCCTTCGTCGCGGTACCGACCCTGGACGCCATGGCCGCCGACTGGGAGGGCGCGTCGAGGATAATCGTACCGATCATCGACGCCAAGCGCGCACGCTTCTACTTCGCCATCTACGACGGAGGGCGCCTCGTCGCCGGCCCCTTCGACGACGGCCTCCCCCGACTCATCGAGCTGACCCAGGCCTATCCGGAGCTGCTGTTCGTCGGCCCGGACGCCGACCTGCTCGAGTCGAGCGCCGCGGAGCGGCCCGGCTTCAGGATCGCGGCCGAGCGCAGGCGGTCGCCTATCGCCGCGATGGCCAGGCTGGCCGTCGGCATCTACGAGCGGGACGGCCCGGCCCCGTCCGACGCGGGGCTCGAGTACCTGCGCGCCAGCGACGCCGAGGAGGCCGCCGCGGCGACGTCCGGCGCGGCAGCGAACGGAGCCGCATCATGAAGCCCCGGGACGAGCCGGAGCTGCTCGAGGAGCTGGAGCCGGCCGAATCGCTCGACCAGTCCGAACCCGCCCAGCCGATAGAACTCGAGGCGTCCGGGCCGACCGACGCCGCCGCGCTCCGGCGCATCGTCAAGGACCTCGTCTCATCGTACTCGCTCGTCCCTATTCCCGTCGCGATCCTCGACGGCACTATGTCGTTCCTATATACGAACGAACCGTTCAAGCGGCTGCTCGAATCGTTCCACGCGAGCGGCAAGCCTACCCTGATAGGAGCGATCGGGCGCTTCCTGGATCAGGCGACTGCGAGGGATCTCTATCTGGCGATCAAGGACCCGAGGCGCGGCTACAGCTGGCATGGCCAGATCCGGCTCAAGGCCAAGGACTCGAGCAGCGTGATCGCCAAGACGACGATCATGCCCTTCAGGCCCGACGCGTCGAGCGATGGGCGGCCGATGGCCTGGGTAGCCTTTCTCGACGACGTGACCGAGGAACGCAACGCTCTCATCCGAGGGCTCTTCTCCAGCCTGCTCGAGGCGTCGAAGCTTAAGGACAACGACACCGGGCGCCATATCGAGCGGGTCAACCTCTACGCCGAGCGGCTGGCGAGTGCCCTGTACGAATCCGGGCGGTGGCCCGAGGTCGACGTGGACTTCGTGGAGAATATCGGCTTCCTCGCGGCCATGCACGACGTGGGCAAGATAGGCACGCCGGATGACATCCTGAACAAGAAGGGTCCGCTGGACGAATTCGAGTGGAACATCATGAAGGAGCATACGATCAACGGCGCCTTCATCCTGTCGAGCTACCCGAACCCCATGGCCAAGCAGATCGCCCAGTCCCACCATGAGTGGTGGAACGGCACCGGATATCCGTATAATCTGGTAGGCGCGATGATACCGCTACCGGCCCGCATCGTCGCGTTGGCGGACGTCTACGACGCGCTCAGGATGAGGAGAAGCTACAAGCTGCCCTTCGACCACGCGCGCGCCTCGCTCCTGATCGTCGCCGACGGAGGCAAGCACTTCGATCCCGACGTCGTCGAGGTGTTCAAGCGCATCGGCCACGACTTCGACACGATCTTCAACGACAATATCGACGCGTAGGGACGCTAGGGCGCCTTATCCGATACCCACTCGGCGATGAAGCGCTCGTAGGCGTCTATCGTCGCCCGTATCGTTATATCCTGAAGCTCGCCGCGGCCGCCCCAGTCGTTGCCGTCCTGGATATAGAGGTGCTTGAGCACGCCCCTCGCATCCTCCGCCGAGAAGGCCGGATCCTCGGTCCGCTTACGCGCTAGACTGGCGAGCGTCTCGGAGTACGCGTCGTCATAGGCCTTGTCCTTCCATTCTATCGATGACACGATGGCTCCTACGGGGTACATAGACGAAGAGGCCGCCCCGAGGGGCGGCCTCTCCTACAATGTAGCGGCGGGGGGGATTGAACCCTCGACACAACGGATATGAGCCGTTTGCTCTACCGACTGAGCTACGCCGCCATTCGTGACGCCCGCACTTTATACAGAACGGCGCGCCTTTTGTCAACAGCCGCCACCTGGCCGAGTGTCGACGGCGGCTCAGCGCTTGGCGCTTATCCGGTCGCGCTCGGCCAGGATGCTGAGCCCGTCGAGGGCCAGGTTCGGCACGAAGCGATCATAGCCGGCGCTCTCGAGCACCGTCCGCCCGGTTTCGTCGCCGGTGCCTATCACCAGGGCGGAGCCGCCCATCTCGGCGGACATCAGCTCGACCAGGCGGCTGACGAGACCGCCGTAGCCGAGCACGATGCCGGACTGGAGCGACTGGGCGGTGTTCTTGCCTATGGCCCGGCGCGGCACGTCGAGCCTGATCTCGGGGATCTGGGCGGCCGAGGCGCGGAGCGAACGGGCGGCCGTCTCGAGGCCGGGAGCGATCGATACGCCGAGTAGCTCGCCGTCGGCGTTGACCGCCGACACGACGAGGGCCGCCTCGAAGTCGACGACGATGACCGCGGGCGACTCCGCTTCGCGCGACGTAATCTCCCGTGCGGCCACGCACCGTGCGGCCACGCACGAGCAGACTATATCGCTACCAAGTTCCGAGGGGTTATCGGTGCGGATCTTGAGCCCCGTCCTGGTGCCTGGCCCGACCGTCGAGGCGTCTATCCCGAAGGCCTCGCGGACCGCGTGGACGAGGCGGGAGGTAAGCGCCGGGACCACGCACGACAGCCAGGCCTCGTCGACGGAAGCCGTCGTCGTTCCTACGCCGGCGCGGGCCGCAGCGGCCTCGAGCAGTATGCCTATCTCATCGGCGCTACGGTCGACGCCGAGTCGCACGATGGACTTCCAGCCGTCTCCATCCCTGAACCCGGCGACGATGCCAGAATTCCTCGCGTCGAGCGCCAACAGCACGGCTCAGCGCTCCTCTTCGGACAGCCGGGCCTTGCCCCGAGCGCTCTCGATGCCCTTCCAGGCGCTGACCACCGAGCTCGTGAACACGGCGGCGGCGGCGGCCTCGACGAGGCCGTTGGATAGGGCGAGGGCGGCGAGGGCAGCGGGCAGGGCGCCAGGCTCGACGCCGAACAGGCCGGATAGCTGTTCCGCGCCGACAAGGCCGAGGGCCGATAGCACGAGGGCCGTGTTGACGAGACTACCGACCGCGCCGGCGAAGCCCGCGGCTACCGGCGACGCCTTGCCCCTAAACAGCTTGAAGGCTGCCCAGGCCGCTATCGCGATGAACAGGCGCGGCAGCACCGACACGATCGGGTTGGCGAACAAGGGGTCGAGCGGGCCGACGGGAGCGGTTGCCGCGCGCACGAGGCTCGTCACGCCAAAGACCAACCCGACGGCCGTACCGGCGAGCGGTCCCTCGAGCACGGCCGCGATGATGACCGGGATATGCATGATGGTCAGCGAAGCCCCGCCGAACCACGGCAGGTAGCCGAGCGGCGTCACCGCCATGACAGCCGAGACCGCGCCGAGCGCCCCGGCGACCACGATCTTCCGTACGTTCGATCGTTCCATTCATCTTCCTCCGTTCGGGGTACGCGCCGCCTCGGACGGTCGCGTCCCATGGCTATGAGCGCGGCCCTGGCCGCGCGCGAAGAACCGTACTAGGAGCCTCCGACGGAGGCGGCGAGCGCCGGCCCCGCCAAGGCGGCGAGTATCCATAGCATTGCGACGATGCGGGCGACGACGTCGGCGGCCCCTCCGGCCGTATCGACGTAACGCGTCGCCGGCCCCGTGCCGTAGCAGCGCGCCTCCATCGCCTCGGCGAGGGCCTCGGCCCGCTCGAGCGCCCGGATGGTCACCGGCACGAGGAGGGGCAGGTACGCCTTGGCCTTGCGTATAGGCCCCCGAGCGCCGGCGCCGAAATCCGCGCCCCTAGCCGCCTGCGCCTTGACGACCGACTCGAATTCACCGGCTATGATCGGTATGAACCTGAAGGCCACGGCGATCATCAGCGCGAGCGGCCTGGCCGGGAAGCCGAGGGATGATAACGGGGAAAACAGGTCCTCGACGCCGCGCGCCGTATCCCCCTCGCTGGTCACCGAGGTGAACAGGCCGATCGCCGTCATGATCGCGATGAAGCGCAGGCCCATCGTCAGCACAGCCAGGGCCTCCCGCGCCGTGACCGATACCGGCCCTACCCGCGCCAGCACGGGGCTGGCGTCGTTCGGCCAGGCGATGAGCAGCTGGATGGCAGCGGCCAGCGCGACGAAGGGCAGCACGGGCAAGACGCCGCGCAAGAGGAAGCGTATCCGGACCCCGGCAAGCGGCGCCAGGATCAACGGTAGCAGCGTCACCGCGGCGACGACGATCGCCGAGCGGGATACGCTCGCCGGAAGCACCGCCGCCAAGAGCCACAGGTACTTCGTCGACGGCGACATGCGATGGACCATCGAGTCCGACTCGACGTAGCGGCCGATGGATACGTGCTTCCAGAATTCCAGGCCCTTCATTGAGTAGCCTCCCCATCCCGCGAGACGGCCTCGAGCAACTCGTAGGCGAAGGGGCGCCCGACGCCCCAGGCCGGATCCCAGCCTTCGCCGAATACCTGCCCAGGCGGCCCGAACGCGACGACGGCGCCGCCCCGCATCACCGCGACCATGTCGGCGCGTGCCGCCTCGTCCATCGAATGAGTAGACATGACGACGGTCCGGCCGCGATCGGCGTAGGACCGTATCAGACGCATTACCTCGTCTCGCGACGCCGGGTCGAGGGCCGAGGTCGGCTCGTCGAGGAGTAGCGCCTCGGGCTCGAGCGACAGCACCGACGCTATCGCCAGGCGACGCTTGCGGCCGCCCGACAGGGCGCGCGACAGCGCGTCCCGATACTCGTCGAACGGCAGGCCCGCTTCGTCCATCGCTGCCCTGCAACGTTCTACCAGGGCTTTGCCGGACAGCCCCTGGTTGCGGGGCCCGAAGGCCACCTCGTCGCCGGCGTACAGCTCGAACAGGGCGCTCTCGGGGCGCTGGACGGCGAGCGGCGCGCGCATACGCACGGCCCGCAGGTCGGTACCGGGCTCCGCGGTCACCCGGCCGAGCGATACGACGATGCCCGAGTCGGGCAGGGCCAACGCGTCGAGGAGCTGGAGCAGGCTCGATTTGCCCGAACCGGTTCGACCGATGAGCGCGGTGATCGCCCCGGACGGCAGCTCGAGCGTCGCGGCGTCGACGGCGAGCCGTTCGCTCTCGGTGCCCGCCAGGTAGCGCATCGACGCGCCCCGGAGCGAGAAAGCCGAAGCGCCGCCCGAGTCCGTGGTTGCCGAGTCCGTGGTTGCCGAGCCCGTGGCTGCCGAGCCCGTGGCTGCCGAGCCCGTGGCTGCCGAGTCCGTGGCTGCCGAGCCCGTGGTTGCCGAGCCTGTGGCTGCCGAGCCCGTGGCTGCCGAGCCCGTGGCTGCCGAGCCCGTGGCTGCGGCGGCCCTGGCCTCCGGGGTTCGCGATATGCCGACGAGGCGCCTAGCGGCTTCGGCCGGACCGTCCGATGAGGCTATCCTGTGCCCGAGAGCCGCGGCGCTTTCCCCCACGACCGGCTCGAGCCCTAGCTCGAGCGCCGCCGCATACGAACGCGGCAATCCGAGCCGGTAGCGCGCCGCCTCTCCCGAGGCGAACAGCCCGTTCGGCGAGCCATCGTAGGCCACCCGGCCGTCCGACAGCACGAGCACGCGGGAGGCCCGGGCCGCCTCGTCCATGTCATGCGTCACATGGAGCACGGCGACGCCCTCGGCGACCAGCTCGTCCATCAGGCGAAGCACGTCGTCGCGGCCCACCGGGTCTATCATCGAGGTCGCCTCGTCGAAGGCCACAGCCCTCGGCCGCATCGCGATCGCTCCGGCTACGGCCAGGCGCTGCTGCTGGCCAGCCGACAGGAAGCGGGGCGAGCGCGTCCGCTCCGACTCGAGCCCGACGTCGCGCAGCGCCGCCGCCACGCGTTCGCGCATCTCCTGGCGGGGCACCCCGAGGTTCTCGAGCCCGAACGCGACATCCTCTTCGACGACCGAGGCGACGAGCTGGTCCGGAGGCGACTGGAAGACGATGGACAAGGCCCTGCGGGCAGCCGCCCTGCCGACCGGGTCGGAAGGATCGGCCCCGGCCACCGAGACCGAACCGGCCGGCGGGACGAGGAGGCCGTTCAGGCAACGGACGAGGGTGCTCTTACCGGAGCCGTTGGCCCCGACGATGGCCAGATACTCGCCATCGTCGAGCTCGAGGCTCACATCGGACAGGGCCGGGGACTCGGCCCCCGGATAGGTATAGCTCAGGGATCGAACACGTATCAGCGACATACGCGCCTTCGGAGGCGCGCGAGCGTGGCGTGGGTCATGGTACGTCCTCGCGTCTCGGTCCGTTCACCGGATCCAAGCGTAGGCCAAAGCTACGAAGAACTCGCCTCCATGTCAAGCCGCGCCGTCGCCCGGAGCGGCCTTCCATCTGCGCCTCCGTCCGTCATAGTATCCACGCCATGAGATGCAGATTATGCGGCGCCGAGGCCGCGGAATTCGTATCGGGCGGAGCCGGCTACGGCGAGTGTCCGGTCTGCGGCTACATCGGCCTCGAGCCGTCCCGCCTGCCTTCGCCCACGGCGGAGGAAGCCCGCTATAGGCTGCACCGCAACTCTCGGGGCGACTCGGGCTACGTCGCGTGGATACTCGAGTTCATCGACGCCGTCGAGCCGTACCTTCAGACCGGCGCCGACCTGCTCGACTTCGGCTCGGGGCCCGAGCCCGTGCCGGCCGCCCTGCTCCGCGAGCGGGGCTACTCGGTGACCGCCTACGACCCGTACTTTGCCCCGGGCGAGCTCTGGCGTTCGCGGTCCTGGGACGCCATCCTGGTACACGAGGTCGCCGAACACCTCGCGGAGCCCGGGGAGACGCTGGCCGAGCTCGCGGCCCTACTCCGCCCGGGCGGCGCCTGGTGCATACGCACCCGGTTTCCGCCCAAGGACCGCGAGTCGTTCGCGCGCTGGCGCTATCGGATGGACTCGACCCATGTCGGGTTCTTCGGCCCCGGATCATTCGCATGGCTGTCCGCGCGCCTCGGCCTCGAGATAGCCCTCGTCGAGCCGCCCGACCGAGCGGTACTCGTGCGCCCGGCCTAAGGCTTGAAGACGGCGACGAGCCGGGCGCAGGCCTCGGTGGCCACCGCCTCGAGGTCGTAGGAGCCGTCGCGCAGGCACCAATCGTAGATGGTGCCCCGCGAGAAGCGCAGCACGAAGGAGACCACGTAGTCAGCGGCCAGGTCGGCCCGCAGCTCGCCTGCGGCCTGACCGTCTACCACGATGCCCCGGAGTATCCTCGGCAGGGACCGCTCCGACGATACGAAGAAGCGCGTGCCGTTCTCGAGCTGGCTCTTATAGACCTGGCGCATCATGTCGATGCCGGTCCGGACGGCGTAGCGCATCTGATGGGCCACGAACTCGACGATGCGGCCGGGTGCGTCCGGCGCCTCGAGTCGGCCGGCCACCTCGCCGTCGAAGTAGGCGTCGCACATGGCGTAGCCCTCGACGATCAGGTCGCCCTTGCTCCTGAAGTGGTGGTAGAACGAGCCCTTCGCGACGCCGGCCCCGGCGCAGATGCGGTCCACCGACACCTTGTCGAAGCCCTCCTCGACGATGAGGCTCCACGCCGACTCGTAGATGCGCTCGCGCGTATCCCGCGCCTTGAGATCCCTCGTCGTCGGAGCCCGGCCTGATCTTCCCATGCGATCACTGTACCCGACATTCCGGCGCTTGCGCTATGGCAGAAACGGGGCTACACTCATTTTGCCGACCGCAGTCGGTATATTTGTATTTATTTTCATCATACAGCGTCCCGAAAGGAGCAAGGCATGTACTCCCCCACGATGCGCCTGACCGAGGATGAACGCATAATCCTCGAGGGCGGGCGCGGCGAAGCGTTACGCAAGGCGATGGAATCGGTCGTCCGCTTCGGAGACGTCTTCGGCGCCGACCGCCTCGTCGACCTGGACCACGGCGTCCACCTGGTCACGTCCTTCGGCATTCCGCTCCTCGGCCCGGTCTTCGACATGATGGACGAACTGATAGCCGCGGGGCTCGAGACGCCGGAGCCGTTCACCGTAGACCCGAGGCCCTATGACTTCGCCAACGTACCGGTCGGGCCGATCGAGCGGCTCGTCTTCACCAAGGTGATGTACGCCAAGCAGAAGGACTACGAGGCGCAGCTCCGTAAGGTCGGCCTCAAGGACGGGCGAGCCTTTACCTGCGCGTGCTACTTCGACGAGGTCGGGAACGTACCGAAGCGCGGCGCGAACCTCGCGTGGGCCGAGTCGTCGGCCGTCGTCTACGCCAACTCGGTGCTCGGCGCCCGCAGCAACCGCAACTCCGGCGTCCTCGAGCTGATGTGCGGCATTGTCGGCAAGGCGCCCCGCTTCGGCTTTCTGACCGACGAGGGCCGCCAGGCGTCCTGGATCGTCGAACTCAAGACGACGGGCCTGCCCGAGGCCCAGCTCCTGGGCAGCGCCATCGGCATGCAGGTCGTCGAGGACGTGCCGTACATCCGCGGCCTCGACCGCTACCTAGGCGGAACCCTCGACGACCGCGCCAAGGACTACCTCAAAGACCTGGGCGCCGCGAGCGCCTCGAACGGGGCCGTCGGCCTGTACCACGTCGACGGCCTGACACCCGAGGCCAAGGACCTGGGCGAGGCGCTCGTGCGCAAAGACGCCAGAGTCTATGTGATAGACGACGCGGAGATAGAGCGCGTCAAGGCCGGCTACCCCATGATGTGGAAGAACGCCGACTCGAAGCCCACGCGCTGCTTCATAGGCTGTCCGCACCTGTCGCGCGCCCAGCTCTACGGCTGGCTCGAGCGGCTGGAGGCCTCGCTCTCGGCGGCGGGCAGGAAGCGCGTCGCTGTGCCGACCGTGCTGACCACAGCGCCCGACGTGGCGGCGGCGTTCCGCGCCGACGCCGCGGCAGCCGCGAGGCTCGAGGCGACCGGCGCCACGCTGTCGTCGATATGCCCGCTCATGTACATGAACAATCCGCTGTGCGGCAAGAAGCCGGTGATCACCAACTCCAATAAGCTGCGGACCTACACCAAGGCCCGCTATTATACCGACGCCGACATTCTGGCTATGGTCACGGGAGGCCGGGCATGAAGAAGAGCTTCAAGGGACGAGCCGTGGTACCGGGTACCGCGAGCGGCGAGGCCGTCGTATCCAGGCGGGGCTTCAACATCCTCGCGTCGATGCAGCGAGACCTGATGGGCAAGAAGGCGGAAGTGCGCTGCTCCGACCAGAACAACCCGGACGCGTTCGGCCGGGCGCTATCCGGCAGGATACTGTGCCTACCGCGGACCATAGGCTCGACGACCGGCGGCATGGTGCTGCAGGCGGCCGCGGCTCTCGGCAAGGCTCCGGCCGCCCTACTCTTCTCCGAGCCTATAGACTCGCTGGCAGCGGGCGGCGTCATACTCGCCAAGGTCTGGAACGGCCGCGACATCGTCACGGTCGACGGCCTGGGCGACGAGTTTCTGGCGGCCGTCGAGAACGGCGCCGCCATCTCGGTCGAGGCCGACGGCATAGTCACCATAGAAACGGCATAAGGAGCAACGATATGAAGACAACGCATGAACGCGTCGCCGAGCTCGTGGAGAGCGTCGGCACCTGGTACGAGAAGCCCGGCTGCCTGGCCTCAGGCAGGATGACCGCCGAGCTCTACCCCTATACCTCCATGTTCTCGCCTATCCGCGTGAACCGCCTGACGATCAAGAACCGCCTCGTGATGGCCCCGATGGGCAACGTCAGCATGGCCGACGAGACCGGTCGGCCGAGCGCCAAGATGATCGAGTACTTCACGGCTCGCGCGCGCGGCGGCGTCGGCCTCATCACCTCGGGCCTCGTGCCCGTCAGCCACGGCGTCGACCCGACGGTTACCGAGCTCGGCGACCTGTCGTACTTCCCGCGCATCGACCGGAGCCGCTCCGTGTTCGCCGGTTGGCGCGACCTGGCCGAACGATGCCACGCCCACGGCGCCCGCTTCTTCATCCAGCTCACGCCCGGCCTCGGCCGCGTCGGCTCGCCCGAGTGCCTGATCAATAAGAAGAAGCTGCCGGTATCGGCGTCCTGGAACCCCAACTTCTACATGCCCGCGCTGCCCTGCCGCCCCCTGACCGACGGCCAGGCCAGGCGTATCATCAAGAACTCGGGCCAGGCCGCAGCGGACGCCAAGGCCGCGACCATCGACGGCGTCTACCTCCACGGCCACGAGGGCTACCTCCTCGAGCAGATGACCAACCCGGCCTTCAACCGCAGGAAGCTCGGTGCCTTCGCCGACTGGCAGGCCTTCGGCGTCAAGATGATCGAGGAGATCCGCCGCCGCGTCGGCCCCGACTACCCCATCATGTATCGCATCGACCTATCGCTCGCGCTCGAGGAGACCTATGGCGAGCGCATGGACGCCGTCCCGAGCCTCAAGAAGTTCAAGGGCGGCCGCACGCCGGAACAGACCCTCGAGTACATGGAGTCCCTCGTGAAGGCGGGCGTGGACCTCTTCGATGTCGACCTCGGCTGCTACGATAACTGGTGGCTACCCCACCCGCCTTCGTCGATGGCCCCCGGCTGCTACCTCGAGGTGTCGCGCATCGTCAAGGAGCGCTTCGCCGAGAGGAAGCTGCTGTCCAACGCCGGCCTGCCCGTGCCGGTCGTCGCGGTCGGCAAGCTGGGCTACCCGGATCTTTCGGAAAAGGCCCTGCGCGACGGCGACTGCGACATGGTCATGCTCGGCCGCCCCCTCCTCGCCGACCCGGAGTGGCCCAACAAGGCCTTCGCTGGCCGCGTCGCCGACATCGCGCCGTGCATAGGCGACCAGGAAGGCTGCATCAACGAGTTCGTCGAGGGCGGCCATCCCCAGTGCGCCGTCAACGCGCGCACCGGTTTCGAGGATATCCTCGACGGCTCCGAGCTCGCCCCGGCCGCCGTTTCCAAGAAGATAGCCGTCGTCGGCAGCGGCCCCGGCGGCATGCAGTGCGCCGTCATAGCCGCCCGCCGCGGCCACGACGTCACCCTGTACGAGTCCCGCGTCGAGCTCGGCGGCATGCTCGTCCCCGGCTCGCGCCCCGCGATCAAGTTCGACATCGTCAATTATCTCGAGAAGCTGCGGCACGACGTCAAGACCGCCGGCAAGGACTACAAGCTCAAGGTGAAGCTTGGCGAGGCGCCGAGCGCGGCCGAGCTCAAGAGGGGCAAGTACGACGCCATCGTCACCGCCACCGGTTCCGTCCAGGCCAGGCCGCCCGTACCGGGCATCGACTCCGCGAACGTCAGGCTGGCGGTCGACGTCCTCCGCGACCCGTCCCTGGCCTCCGGAGCCCAGAAGATAGTCGTCGTCGGCGGTGGTGTGGTCGGCTGCGAGACCGCGTACTGGCTGGCCCACGAACTGGGCAAGGATGTCGCTATCGTCGAGATGCTACCCGCCTTCATGAAGGGCGTCTGCACGGCCAATCGCGGCTGGCTCCTTCACTACCTCGAGGAGCGCGGCGTCGCCCTGTACAACTGCTCGCGGCTCGCCGAGGTACGCCCCGGTTCCGTGACGATACGCCGCAACGTCCACCGCTCGGTCCCCGATCCCACGGTCACCTGGACGCCGCTCCTGCCCGAGAACGTCGAGAACCCCTTCGCGCCCAGGATCAAGTCCGAGGAGCGCGACGAGGAGCTGCCGGCCGACCTCGTGCTGCTCGCCGCCGGAGCCCGCCCGGATGACCGACTGTACCGCGCCTGCGTCGAGGCCGGAGCCGCCCCGGACATCCGGAACCTCGGCGACTCGTTCAGCATGGGTCGCGTGCTCGAGGCCACCAGGGCCGCCTACGCGGTGGGCACCGCGCTCTAATCGGTTCTTTTCCGGGAGAGAAGGGCTACGCGCCCTTCCCTCCCGGCCCCTTCCATCCCCGCCCCTTCCATCCCCGCCCGAGCGCGCTATACTCTGGTAACGTAGCGAGACCTCATCGCGCAGAAGAGTGTACCCATGAGTAAAGCCGCGTTATCGGTCGCCGCGTTCGCAGCGTTCGCCCTGTTCCCCGGCATCGCCGCGGCCGCCCCGAACGACCCGCCCGCCGAGACGCTCGCGATCGTCTTCGACCTCCAGAGCCTCGTATCGGTGGCGTCGCCCTACGACGACGGCTACCAGAGCGGCGTCGGGTGCAAGTGGTGGCCCAAGGACTCGCTGGCCGTCAGGGCCCTCGTCGGCCTCGAGCTGAACGCCCAGGACGGGCAAACGACGACGGAGCTCGGCGTTTCAGGAGCCGCCGAGTGGCATCCGTCGCGGCGGCCGACCGTCTCCCCGTACGCCGGCGGGCTGGCCGGCCTACGCGCGACGATGGACGGCGAGAACCGCGTCGACCTCTACCTGGGCGGCCTCGCCGGGGCGGAGCTGAGGCTGTTCGGCCCGGTCGCCCTGTACGCGGAGTACCGACTCCTCGCAGCCCTCGACTCGGGCGGCTTCACCCTATCGCTCGGCGGCGCCGGCTCCGCCCAGCTCGGCCTCTTGTTCTATCTCTGAGCGGGGAGGGACCATGTCAATACGCCGAACAACCATCGCCCGGGCCATCATGATCGCGACGGCGCTCATATCAGTCGCCTGCGATTGGGAAATAGGCACCGACCTACCGAATACCGTTACCCCAGGCGGCGCCACGGGTCGGCGCACGACCCTCATCGACCACCGCTCCGCGACGATCGACGGCCTATCGGACGCCGAGCTCGCGGCCGCCAGGGCCCTGCGCGTGGCGTACTGGCACACCTCGCACGGCAGTCAACTCGTCACCGGGAACGACGGCATGGACGCGTTCTACGGCGGCCGGGGCCGCTTCGTCCTCGGCGGCCAGGACGGCCTGGCGCTCGACGAGCAGGGTACCGACATAGGCAACCCGGGGCTCGAGGATTTCGACGCGTCGGTCCGGGCCTACCTGGCCGACCACGCCGACACCGACGTCGTGATGGCCTCCTGGTGCGGTCAGGTCTCGGGCGCCAGCGAGGCGATGATAGACCGCTACCTGGAGATCATGGAGGCGCTCGAGGCCGAGTTCGGCTCGGTCGACTTCGTCTACATGACCGGCCACGCCGACGGCTCCGGCCTCTCGGGCAACCTGCATATCCGCAACCAGCAGGTTCGAGAGCATTGCGTGGCCAACGGTAGCTGGCTCTACGACTTCTACGACATCGAATGCTACGACCCGGACGGAACCTACTACGGCGACCGGAACGTGGACGACGCCTGCGGGTACGACGGCGGCAACTGGGCGCGAGCCTGGCAGGACGCGCATCCGGGCCAGTGGTGGGAATGTTCCTCGGCCCACTCGGAACCGCTCAACGCCAACCAGAAAGCCAAGGCCGCCTGGCGGCTCTGGGCGCTCCTGGCCGCTGCCCGCTCGTAAGGCTGGTCCGCGGCCTCGGGTTCGAAGCGACGGCGGTTGATCGGCGCATCGTATGGACCCTATAATGGCGTCGCCATGAGGAGAAACGATGCCTAAAATCGTCGATTACGACGCGCGCCGCAAGGATATTGCAGATAAGACCGTCTCCGTGCTGGTGCGCGACGGCTTCAGGGAACTCAAGCTCGGCAAGGTCGCCGCGCTGTGCGGCATCGGCCGGACGACCATCTACCAATATTTTAGGAACGTAGGCCAGATCATCGACTACGCGCTCGCCGACGTCTTCAAGCGGCTCGACGCGGAGATCGCCGCCGCCGCGGCGGACGACTCGCTCGCGCCGTCGGGTAAGTTGCTCCGCGTCATGGAATTCCTCGAGCGGGTCGCCATCCTCGACAAGGAGCGCATGGTCCTCGTGCTCGACTTCCTGCTCCACCCCAAGCGGGAGGTACCAGGCGTCAAGTTCGACGTGCAGGAGCACGTCCGGGCCCTGCGCGTCGGGCTCGAGAGGGTGCTCCAGGCCGGCGTCGATTCCGGCGAGCTCCGCCCCATGGACGCCAAGTCCATGGCCTTCACGCTCTTCTCGTTCGTCGAGGCGGCTACCGTGCATAGCGCGTTGTACGACAACATATCGCTCGATACGACGCTGCGCGACCTACGCATCCTGCTCGACGGGCTTAAGGCGCGGTAAGCGACCCGACGAGCGAGCCTCGCTCCACCGCCAGCATCGTCCGTCCCACACGCCAGGTGGCGGCTATCCGGGACCGGGCGGTACGCCCCTCGTGCGTCGGCCAGGAGCTGTCGTCGAACACGGAAAGGACCCGCCGAGCTTAGCCCGGCGGGTCCCATGGTCGATCGATCCGTAGGCCTGGATCGTACCGTTAGGCGATCTTGCCCACGACGAAGTTCATCACGAACAGGACGATGGCTCCGCCGACGGACAGCGCGAGGACCGCGCCGAACCAATGCCAGAGCATGTCCTTCATGTCCTTGAGGCCGGTCGTGCGGTTGACGACCCAGAAGTAGCTGTCATGGAGACCGGTGATACCGATCGAGCCGATACAGCAGGCGAGCGCGCCCATGTACGGGTTGACGCCGGCCATCGACAGGAGGATCGGGGCGGTGATCGAGCCGGCGGTCAGCATGCCGACCGTGGCCGAACCGGAGACGATGCGCAGGATGAAGGCCATGATGTACGGCAGGAGGATGCCGGGGATGTGGGCCGCGACGAGCAGCTCGGCGATCGAGCCGCCCGCTCCGGTGGCCTTGAGCACCTGGCCGAGCGATCCGCCGGCGCCGGTCACGAACACGATGATGCCCGCGTCCTGCATGGCCTTGTCGAGCAGGGCCACGACTTCCTTGCGGTCGGTCTTGCCGGCCAGGCCATAGATGGCTATCAGGAGGCCGATGCCGACGGCTACGACCGGGTGGCCGATCAGCGTGGCGACGGACTTGAGCAGGCCGGAGGCCCCGAGGACGCTGGAGACCGTATTGAAGAGGATCAGCGCGATCGGAATGACGATCGGGGCGAACGAGATGAAGGTGCCCGGGAGCTTCTCGTGGCTGAGCTGCTCGGGGCTCTCGAGCTCGGAGGCGGTGTACGGCCTATCGATCAGCTCGCCGGGGTTGGCCGGGTCGGGCAGGCGGAAGATCTTCTTGCCTACCCAGCGGGCATAGATCAGGCCGAACGGCACGATCAGCGCTGACGCGATCAGGCTGTAGATCATGAACATGCCGAGGTCGAGCTTGAAGTAGTTGACCACGGCCAGCGGACCAGGGGTCGGCGGCACGAGCGAGTGCGTGATGAGGAGGGCGGTGCCGAGCGCGCAGCTGATGGTAATCAGGCTCTTGCCGGTATTCCTGGCCAGGGACTTGGCCAGGGGCGAGAGCACCACGAAGGCGGAGTCGCAGAAGACCGGGATGGACACGATGAAGCCGGTGATGCCCATCGCTATGTCTTCCTTGCCCTTGCCCAGTAGCTTGATGAAGGTCAGCGCCATGCGCTTGGCGGCGCCTGAAGCCTCGAAGATCGCGCCCATCATCACGCCGAAGCCGATGATGATGCCGATGCTGCCGATGGTCCCGCCGAAGCCGCTGATGATGTTGCTCATCACGTCGGCGGACGGCATGCCGGCCACCAGGCCGGCCGCGACAGCGCCGATCAGCATGGCGGGGAATACGTGGATCTTGGTCTTGGTCACCGTGACGATGATGATCGCCATGGCGACGACGAGACCGATGACTACTCTAGCGACGTTTACGTCAGTCATCCTCATTCGCTCCTTATGATGGTGCTATACAGCCGGGGCCGACGGCCCCGGCGAAATGTCTGTTAGAGTACCGGACCCAAGCAGTAAAAGTCCATCGATTTCGTATACTTGATCGACTCGCCCTTCGTCGTCTCGCCGGAGGCGACCCGGACGAGCTGCTGGAAGACCTCCTCGCCCACGTCCTCGATCGAGCTCGTGCCGTCGACGATGAGGCCGGCGTTGACGTCCATGTCCTGCTGCATATGAGCGAAGGTCACCGGGTTGCCGCAGATCTTGATGACCGGTACCACCGGGAAGCCCTGGGGAGCGCCGCGGCCGGTCGAGAACAGGATGACCTGGGCGCCGCCGACGGCCATGCCCGACAGGAGCTCGATCTCGCGGCCCGGGGAGTCCTTGATCCAGAGGCCCTTGCCCTTCGGGACCTCGGTATAGCCGATCACTCCCTCGATGGTCCTCGTGCCTGACTTGACGATGGCGCCGAGCGACTTCTCCTCTATCGTAGATAGACCGCCCTCGATGTTGCCGGGGGTCGGCTGGCCCTTGCGCATGTCGACGCCGATAGCCTTGGCGCGGTCCTCCATCTCGGTGACGATGCGCGCAATCTCGGAGGCCACGTGCGGGTTCTTGGCGCGGCGCTGTAGGATGTGCTCCGCGCCTATGAACTCGGTCGTCTCGCCGAAGATCACGGTGCCGCCGAGGTCGACGACCTTGTCGGCTACATAGCCGATCACCGGGTTGGAGGCCACGCCCGAGGTCGTGTCGGAAGCGCCGCACTTGATGCCCATCACGAAGCTTGACATGTCGACGCTCTCGCGCTGCTGGCCGGAGATGGCCATGACCAGGCGCTGGGCCGCGTTGATGCCGGCGGCTATGGCGGCGCTCGTGCCGCCGAGCTCCTGGATGTTGACGCGCTCGATCGGCTTGCCGGTGGCGCGCGCGGCGGCCTCGAGGCGGTTCGTGTCGACGCCCTCGCAGCCGAGGCTGACGATCAGCGCCGCGCCGACGTTCGGGTTCTCGCAGATCTTGATGAGGCAATCGGTGACGCGCTCGAGGTCGGGCGGCGTCTGGCAGCAGCCCTGGTGGTGAATGATCCCCTGGGTCATCACGGTGTTCGCGACGATGGCCTCGACGACCTCCACCGAGCAGACGACCGACGGGATGACGGCGACGTAGTTCCTGGCACCGACCTTGCCGTCCTTGCGGACGTAGCCCTGGAAGCCGGGCATCACTGCGCTCCCTTCGCGGACCAGTCCCCGCGGCCGCGGATACTGTCGATGTTGTGGACGTGGACGTGATCGCCTGGCTGGATGGCTTTGGTCGCCACGCCAATCTCCTCGCCGTACTTCGTGACCTGCTCGCCGACCGCGATCGCCACGAGGGCGACCTTGTGCCCGTACGGGATGTCGTTTGACACCTTCATCACGAAGGTGTTTCCCTTCTTGTCGAACACCTTGACGTCCGCCCCCGCCTTGACCACGTCGAAGACCGTGGCCACGTTATCCGTCTCGTGGTTCTTGATGGCCTTAGCCATATCCGCCATTGCCTTACCT
>JAKQKE010000026.1 GCA_029560805.1 Spirochaetota bacterium | reverse complement strand
TCGAGAGGCCGGCGCGGGGTGTTGAGCCAGACGTCCGAGCCCGAAGTCATGTAGCGGGCCATCGTCATGTCGTAGTCCTCGAGGAAGACGATGCGCCCGGCCACGTCGTCACGTCGCGAGAAGTGCACGAGCTCCTTGATGATCTCCTTGCCGGGCATGTCGTGCGGGTGGGCCTTACCGGCGAAGATGATCTGCAGTGGGCGGTCCTTGTCCGACAGGAGCCTCAGCAGGCGGTCCGGGTCGGTCAGGAGCAGGTTGCCGCGCTTGTACGTGGCGAAGCGGCGCGCGAAACTGATCGTGAGCGCGGCGGGCGATAGCGCGTCGTCGGCCCTGGCCAGGCCCTTCTCGGAGACGCCCATGCGGCGCATCTCCTTCTTGAGCCGGTCGCGGGCGAAGGCGACGAGGCGCTCGCGGCGGCGCTCGTGGGTGCGCCACAGCTCGTCGTCGCTGATCCGGTCGATGCGGTCCCATATCTCAAGGTTGGACGGGTCCTCGGCGAAGCGCGGGCCGAAGTAGCGGTCGAGCACCTCGAGCAGCGTGTAGGGTATCCAGGTGCGCGGGTGCACGCCGTTGGTCACGTAGCCTATCGGCACCTCGTTCACCGGCAGACCGGGCCAGATCTCCTTCCACATGTCGCGGGAGACGTGGCCGTGCAGCTCCGAAACGCCGTTCGCGTAGGCTGACAGCTTGAGCGCCAGCACCGTCATGCAGAACGGCTCAGCGTCGTCGTTGGGCCGCTCGCGGCCGAGCGCCAGGAAAGCCTTCCAGTCGAGCCCGAGCATGGAGGCCCAGCCCTTGAAGTACTTCTCCATCAGGTCGACGCCGAAGCGCTCGTTGCCGGCCGGAACCGGCGTGTGCGTCGTGAAGATGTTGGTCGACCAGAGGGCCTGGGCCGCCTGCGCGAAGCTCAGACCGTGGCCCTCCATCGCCGTCCGCACGCGCTCGAGGCCGAGGAAGGCCGCGTGGCCCTCGTTCATGTGCGCGACGACCGGATTGACGCCGATGGCCTTGAGC
>JAKQKE010000020.1 GCA_029560805.1 Spirochaetota bacterium | reverse complement strand
GAGTGCGCTCTGCAGCCGGCCTTCCTCGAGTCGCTCCTCGTCGCGTCGCGGGCCGCCGGGCTGCCCGGCCTCGTCGACACGAACGGCTCGACCGATTACCGGGAGCTGCCGGGCGTCGTCGAGGCGGCGGAGGGCTTCATGCTCGACGTGAAGGCCTGGGACGAGGACGAGCACCGCGCCCTGACCGGCGCCTCGAACCGGGCGGCGATAGCCAACCTGCGTTTCCTTGCCGCCGCCGGTAAGCTGTACGAGGTCCGTACCGTCGTCGTTCCCGGGCGTTTCGACGCGGAGCTGACCGTACGCGAGGTATCCCGGGCGCTGGTCGATAGCGGCTCGGCGGCGCGCTACAAGCTGATACGCTTCCGGCCCCAGGGCGTGCGCGCGCGCTGGCGCGACCTGCCCCTGCCCGACGACGGGATGATGGAGGCCCTGGCGGGCCTGGCCCGAGCCGAGGGCGTCCGCGAGGTCGTCGTCGTCTAACCCGCCGCCCCCTGCCCGGGAAACCCCGCTTGCTAAGGGCGCGCCCGGCGGCTATCCTGTCGCCGTGAAGAACACCCAACGCCAGGAGCTGGCCGTCTGCGGCCTCGAGTCGGTCCGCGCCCTAGCCGCCGTCAGGCCTGACGCGGTCAAGCGCTTCTTCTACGCCGACGAGCGGGCACGGGAGTTCGGCTGGCTATGCAAGCGCCTCGCCTCGCTGCGCAGACCATACCGCCTCGTCGGATCGGACGAGCTGGCCAAGCTGTCCGGCACCGCCCATCACCAGGGCGTCGTCGCGATGGTCGACGACGCTCCGCCGAGGCCCGTAGACGACGCGCTCGTCGCCTCGTGGGCCGCCTCGGGCGCCAGAATCGCGGCCCTCGACCGGGTCGGCGACGACCACAACCTCGGCTCGATAGCCCGCTCGGCCGCCTTCTTCGGCTGGACGGCCATCGTGCTCGGCCGCGACGACGGGGCGGCCCGATTGTCGACGAGCGCGTACCGCGTGGCTCGCGGTGCCCTCGAGCGCATCCCCGTCTACCTAGACGAGTCGATAGCCCGCTTCGTATCGCGATGCCGCGGCTCGCTCGCCGTGGTCGGCGCGGACCATCGCTGGACTATCGGAGTCCGGGAAGCCCGAGCGGCGTTGGTCGGCGTCGGAACTCCCGCGGGCTCGGGCGGCTCCGCGCGAGGCCTGGCCGTGGTCCTCGGCAACGAGGAGACCGGCCTGTCCGCCCCGGTACGCGCTGCCTGCTCGAGCCTCGTCCGGATCGACGGCTCGGGCGCCGTCGAGAGCCTCAACGTTTCCCAGGCCGCGGCCGTGCTCCTGTACGAGCTCGGGCCCGGCGGCGCCTAGGCGCGGGGCGTTCCGTGGGCCGGAGGCGATCGATGCGGGTCATGCTCGATACCAACGTCTTCGATCGGCTCGACGCCGACGGCGAGGCCGCGTCCGAGCTCGAGAACCGGCGGGACCTGCGGCTGTTCGTCTCCGAGGTCCAGTTGGCCGAGCTCGCGGCCGTGCCAGACGAAACGCGGCGCGGCCGTTACCTCGATCTGGCCAGCCGCCTGTGCGTGACGGTGTCTGCGGCGGCCACGGCGGGCGAGGCGCAACGGCCGCCCGCGGCCGATAAGCACGGATCGGATCGCCTGATAGCGGCCGCGGCCTCGGCCCGCTGCGACCTGCTGGTCACCGACGACGCCGGCCTCCTGGCCTACGCGCGGGACGCCGGCCTCGGCGCGACGGGCTGGGCCGCCTTCGTCGCTCGGGTCGTCTTCGGGCGCTAGTAGAAAGGACGCCGACCATGGATACCGCCGAAATAGCGAACCTGCTCGACGATGACGGGCGGGTCAGGCGATGGCCGAAGAAACAGGATCAGAAGCGCCTCGTCCTCGAGTACCTGAGCGGCAAGTTCACCGTCGGCGTCGAATACTCCGAGGGCGAGGCGAACGCCGTCCTCGACGCCTGGCACCTATTCGGCGACCACGCCCTGCTGCGCCGCGAGCTGTACGACCGCGGCCTCGTCGAGCGGACGCCTGACGGCCGTCGCTACTGGCTGCCGCGGCCCTGAAAGGCTACCAGGCGCCGGCGCCTATCATCAGGAAGGCCGAGAACGAGCCCATATCCGGGGCTACGAGCGGGCTGACTTGCTCCATCATCGCCTTGAGCTCGCCGCGGTAGCCCGAGTAGAATTCCCAGTACGGCCGCGGCCGGTAGGAAAGGCCTTCGAGCTTGTAGAAGGCGATGATCTCCTTGGCCGTCGTCGGCTTGATGAACGGCTCCTCCTTGGGTTTCGTGTAGAACGGGAAGACCGTCATGACCGTCCACTTTGCCATCTTGCCGGCCGCGAGGAACGCGCTCAAGTCGTCGAAGCCGCTCTCGGCGTCTCCGTGGAGCAGCTGGAACACGTGGGAGCACAGCCTGGCCCGTTCCTTGGCCGTCAGGCTCCTCACCAGGTCCCGGAACGCTGGCTTCTCGTAGATCGATACCATCGACGACGAGGTGACCGTCTTGATGATGTCCTCGGCCATGCGTTCGCTGTCGTCGAAGCGCTCGGGGGCCAGGACCGTCCTGGCCCGTTCGACCAGCCTGCCTATCCGGTGCCCGCGGCCGCGCTCTATCATCTCGGGGTGCTCGAAGCCGCCCGGGTAGCGCTCCATGAAGGCGGCTTCGGCCCGTCTCAGTCGTTCGATATCCATGCCCGCTACGATACCGCCTCCACCGTCGCCTAGGCAACGCCGCGGCGTAGCTGTATAGGCGAAGACGAGAACATGATGCTACAGGATTGAGGAAGATGGACAGGATGAGAGGGCGTAGATAGGGGATTCCACACAACGGCACGAAGGCACGGAGGACGAACATACGTTCTTTCTGGAGGGGATGTATTTCTTATAGCGCATCATTCTTACAATATATATGACAAGCTTGCGTTTTTTGGATTTATTACTGATACCACCGTCAAGGCATCCATGGAAGAAGGAAAAGAACTGCGCCAAGGAATTTGGATTGACGATCTTTTTGCAAATTATATATACCTTGACTCGGGTATAGCATCTATCACGGCATCGTCGTATCTGACAGAGACGGTTGGCGATATAACTGTAAATTACCGGCCCGAGTACATGATGAACCGGATATGCAAAGTGGCTGACGGTGGAGGGTATCCCGAGTTCGACAACTTCATGCGCTGCTGGGCTGAGGGAGTGGCAGGAGACGGGATCGGGGAGTGGCTAAAGGTTGATTTTACTCGGGCTTCAGACGAAATGATGATCCTAAACGGGTATATCGATTTTGGGAACATGCAGGCGTATAAGCGGAATAACCGATTGAAGCGCATCAAGGTGGAATCGATTGAACCGGCGTTTTCGATGGAGTACGCGTTCGAGGATTATGTGGCGTACCATACGATCAAGCTGCCTGCGGCCACGAAGTCGGTGAAGATAACGATCCTGGACGTCTACAAGGGAGCGAAGTATAGCGACACCTGCGTTACGGCCATCGCGTTGCCGCAGGAGCGATGGCGGACGAAGGAAGCCGAGGATAAAGAAGTCAGAGCGTATTTACAGAAGCTCGGGGTGCTGGATT
>JAKQKE010000007.1 GCA_029560805.1 Spirochaetota bacterium | reverse complement strand
GGTTCGGCGTGGCCTCGCTGACGAAGGCCTCGCGCCTGGGCTTCTGGCTCTCGGCCTGGACGGCTATCCTGGCCATCGTGCGCACCGCCTCCAGCGGGTACTTGCCGAAGGCCGTCTCGCCGGAGAGCATCAGCGCGTCGGTACCGTCGAACACGGCGTTGGCCACGTCGGAGACCTCGGCGCGCGTGGGCCGCGGGTTGTCTATCATCGTGTGGAGCATCTGGGTGGCGGTGATCACCGGCTTGCCCTTGCGCACGCAGGCGTCGATGATGGTCTTCTGGATGCCCGGCAGGCGCTCGAAGGGTATCTCCACTCCCAGGTCGCCGCGCGCGACCATCGCGCCGTCGGCGAAGTCGAGTATCTCGGGCAGGTTGGTCACGCCCTGGATGTTCTCGATCTTGGCGATGATCCTGGCCTTGCTGCCGTAGCCGTCCAGGATGCGCCTGACCTCGAGCACGTCGTCCTTGTTGCGCACGAACGAGTGGGCGATGAAGTCGACGTCGTTGTCGGCTACGAATTTGAGGTACTCGCGGTCCTTGTCCGACAGGGCCGGTATCCGCAGCGGCACGCCCGGCGCGTTGACGCTCTTGCGGTCCTTGAGGAGGCCGTCGTTCATCACCTCGCAGAGCAGCATCCCGTTCGCGACGTTCTTGACCGTCAGCTCGATCGCCCCGTCGTCGATCAGGATGCGCGAGCCGACCGGCACCTCCGCGGTGAAGCCCGCGTAGGACACGGAGAAGCCCTTGCGCACCTCGTCCACCTTGGGGATGGTCACCGTCTCCCCGGCCTTAAGCTCCAGGGGCGCCGGCAGGCCCTTTACGCGGACCTCCGGGCCCTTGGTGTCCACCAGGATGCCTATCGTATCGGACACCTTCCTGATATTGGCCACCACCTTGGCGGAGGCTTCCGGCGTCTGGTGGGCGGTATTGAGCCTGACCACGTTCATGCCGGCCTCGTAGAGCGAGCGGAGGAACTCCGGCTCGCACTGGGAATCCGATATGGTCGCGACGATCTTGGTGAGTTTCTGCGTGTTCATGCTACAAGTATCCGCAAAACGGCGACGAAATGGAAGACTGGTTCCTCGAAGCTTGTGGAGCGTCGCGGGACGCCGCGATAGGCGGGCCGGCGTCTTCGCCGGGCTACCAGATCCTGTAGCGACGGCTTCTTCG
>JAKQKE010000005.1 GCA_029560805.1 Spirochaetota bacterium | reverse complement strand
ACGCGCATCGCGTCGATCACCTGGCGGCCGGGCACCACCGCGGTCGCGGTCCGGCCGCGGCCCTTGGGCAGCACCCTCGCGCCGTCGCTCGAGCGGCCTATGTCGAGGGCCAGGCCGTTGGCCTCGGCCCGCTCGACGAGCCGGGCCAGGTCGAAGTCGACGACGTTCCAGCCGGTGATCACGTCGGGGTCGAGGGCCAGGACGCGCTCCGATAGCGAGCGGATCAGGGACGCCTCGTCGGGGCGGCCGATAGCCTCGTAGCCCTGCGCAGGGCCGGCCGCGTGGCCGGCGGCGCCGGGCGCCGCGACGACCAACACTATCGTCGACCCTTCCCTAGGGACGAGCCTGCCCTCGGACGGCGTCCAATCCGCCATGGCCAGGCTCGCCGCGCGGACGGAGCGATCCGACTCGTCGGTCTCGATGTCCAGGGACAGGACCGAAAGCGGCGCGGAGGCGTCCGGGTCGGCCTCTACGGCCGCGTCGGCCAGCACGAGGCCGACGCGTCGGCCCGGCCGCTCGTCGCCGGAGACGCGGACGCCGAGGGCCAGGCCGAGGTCGGCGCGGTATAGGTCGGCGATCGAGCCTGAGCCGTGGACCGTCGCGCCGGCCCGCTCTAGCGCCGCGACGGCGTCCCGGTAGGCCCCGAAGCCCGGAGCGGTCCACGCGACCAGCTCGCGACCGTCGATTGCCTCGAGCTCGCAGGTCTCGAAGCGGTACCCGCCGAAGCGGGATTCTCCGGACGCGGCGTCTTCGGCGGCGAGGTAGACGACGGGCCGCCACGACGAGTCCTCCGCGGCGAAGGACCGCCCGTCGTCGAGCCTGCCGACGACGAAGACGCGGTCGCGGCGGTAGTCGGCGTAGACCTGCGCCGCCACGCCCCTGAGCCAGGGTCCCCGTCTTCCATCCATCATGCGTTTAGGCTATCATGGACTGACATACCAGAGCCAGAAGGAAACGCCATGCCCGTACCCGTATACTACCTCGACGCCCGCTCCAGGAACGCCAGGACCAGCTCCGTGGCCAAGATCCGGACGCTCTTAGCCAAGCTGGCCGAGGCCGCTCCGGACGCCGTCCGTAAGGACGACCTATGCGCCGTCAAGATACACTTCGGCGAGCTCGGTAACGACGCGTACATCAGCCCCGTGTTCGCGCGGGCGGCCGCCGACGCGGCCCTGGCCAGAGGCGCCAAGCCCTTCTTCACCGACACGAACACCCTGTACTCGGGCTCGCGCTCGAACGCGATCGACCACCTGAACACCGCTATAGCCCACGGCTTTGTGCCCGAGGTCTGCGGAGCCCCGGTCGTCATAGCCGACGGCCTCAAGGGCGACGACTGGCGCGAGGTAGCGTTCCCGCCGGAGGCCGCCGCGGCCTCCAGGCTCAAGTCCGCAAAGATAGCCGGCGGCGTACTCGCCGCCGACAGCATGATAGTCTTGTCCCACGTGAAGGGCCACGAGATGGCCGGCTTCGGAGGGGCGATCAAGAACCTCGCGATGGGCTGCGCCCCGTTCATCGGCAAGCGCGAGCAGCACTGCGTCAAGTTCCAGGTGAACCTGGAACGCTGCGTGTCCTGCGGCCAGTGCGCTTCCGTCTGCCCGACCGGCGCCGCGACGCTCGCCAAGGTCGAGGGTTCGAAGGCGACGATAGACCAGGAAGCCTGCATAGGCTGCGGCGAGTGCATGACCGTCTGCGCGCCCAAGGCGATAGGCATGGACTGGGACGTGGGGATCGAGGAGTTCACCGAGAAGATGACCGAGTACGCCCTCGGCGCCGTGCTCGGCAAGCGGGCCGCTCAGGGCCGCCCAGGCAGGCTATGGTTCGTCAGCGTCGTCCAGAAGGTCGTGCCGCTCTGCGACTGCGTCCCCTGGAACGACGCGCCGGTCGTGCCCGACCTCGGCTTCCTGGCCTCCACCGACCCGGTCGCGATCGACCAGGCCGCCTTCGACCTCGTCAAGGCCGCCCCCGTCTGGCCCGGCTCCGTCCTCGACGGCAAGGCCGGTCCCGGCGACGACAAATTCACCGCGATGCACCCCGAGACCCGCAGCGAGCTCCAGATGGCCCACGGCGAGAAGATAGGCCTCGGATCGCGCGACTACCGGCTCGTCAGGCTGTAAGCCCGCGGCCCCGAGTGAACGGAACGGGAAGCGGCGCCGATAATGAGGTATAGTATGGGTATGAGCGTACGACCGCGATTCCGCGCCCCCGTCCTCCTCTTGGCCTCGACGCTCGCCGTCTGCGCGTCGACGGCGACCTGTGACCTGCCGCCTTCGTTCGGCCCCGAGTACTACGACTCGAGCGTCAACTACATAGCCTCATTCCCGTTCGCGGCGCCCCCGCTACCGACCGATACCGGTTCAGGCGTGGCGCTGAACTCGCCGGCGGTCTGGGACTGGGCCTGGCGAGGCGTCTCCGGCAACGAGTACTCGTACATGACCCTGAGCCCCGCCGGCACAGTAGGCGCCGCGCAGACAGCAGATTCGTATACCCTTGCGGCCGACGAGCCGGTGTGGCGGCTCGAGCTAGCGAACCTGTTCGGCATAGGCGATTTCGAGGACTCGCCATCGCTTACGGCGTTCGAGCCATCCGTGGGTACGACAGTGACGCTCGATTCGAGTTCCGACTCAATTAACGGTACTAGCCTTAAACTCTATCTGGATGGCGATAAAGCGTTCGTACAGTGGCGAATGCAATCATTACTAAGCGACCTAGCTACTACAACACTCGGGGGGCCGACGTACTACCTACGCATGCTTGTTAAAAACGAGATACAAATCACCTATTACAATCTCGCCGCCGCGGATTTAAGCCTTATGGGCTCGGTTTCCAATCCCGGCACACCGGTAACGCCCCTCTCAGGCTCCCTGTTCATCCAGGAACTGTTCCGGGACTTCGAGAACGACCAACGATTCATACTATACGGCGGTACAAAAACGCCCATGATAGACGAGGTTCGTACCGTCAGGGCAGACCAGGACCAATACCTACGCCTATTGCTACGGCCGGACGATCCGGATATCGACGACGCGGGCAATCCGACGCTGGTTCCCGGCCAGTACGAATTCTCCGTATGGATGCGTACAGCCGATAGCGACCGTCGTTTCGATGACGACACCCGAACAGCTGAGCCGTACGCGTCGTACAGCGTTACATTGCGTATGCGTCAGCTTGAATCGACGATCGACGATGAGGGTTCGATCGTCATGGAGCCGTCGATGGAATTGACCAGGGCCTACGTCGTCGACTCGTCGTGGCGCAGGCTGATCATACGCACCGAGGATCCGGACAACCTCGATTCGTTCGACGAGTCGTCCGATCTGCCGGTGCTCGAACTGGCCATATCGCCTACGCTAGACGGCACGCCGGACGCCGGCGCGGTCCTCGTCGCCGCGCCGGCCCTCAACTTCTACATCAACGGTTTCTAGCCCGCGCCTCTCAGTTCTTGACCACCATCACCTTGCGTATCTCGTCTATGCCGGGGCCTACCACGCGTATGAAGTAGATGCCCCGGGCCACCGGCCTGCCGCCCGCGTTGGTGCCGTCCCAGGTCATGGTATAGGTGCCGGCGGCCAGCCTGCCCCGATGCAGGGCGCGTACCACGTCCCCGTCGAGCGTGAACACGAGCACCGTGACCTGGCCGGCCTCGGTCAGCGCCAGCTGCAGGGCGCTGCGCTCGCCCTTGAGCGAGTCGATCACGTTATTCAGGATGGTCACGCCGCCGCGCTGCTTAAGCACGTCCTGGACCTTGTACCGCCACAGGTCGAAGTTCCTCGGATCGCTCGTATCGGAGGCCCTGGCTATCCAGAGCGCCCCGTAGCGGAACAGGAAGCCGACCGAGGCGCCGTCGGCTATCTCCGAGTCGCCGGCCGGTATGGAGAAGTTCCTGGACAACGAGCCGGCGCCCACGTAGAAGGGCGACAGGGAGCGCGCCTCGGTATTGCCGCTCAGGTTGAAGCCTTGCTGCACCGACGGCAGCCAGAACGTGCCGAGGCTCTCCTGGCGGCCGGTGATATCGAAGTCGGCGCCTGAATCAGTAGGGGGCTCGACGTCGTAATACAGCTCGAGCGCCAGGCCGGCCGACGCTCCGCCGCTCAGGTCTAGGGCCGTATAGATGGTCGTGTCGCGATCGTAGAGCCGACCGGCGCCGTCGAAGCTGCGTAGCAGGCCGAGCGCGCCGGTAGCCAGCGCGCCATCCGTGGTGGTGGGATCCCCGGTATGCACTCCGTCTGAGGCACCGAGTACATTGAGCAGGCCGCCGGGATAAGCCTCGCTCGGCTGGTCCACCTGCGCCAGGTCGACGGCCGGCCTATCGGCGACGCCGTCGGCGTAGTTCAGTACGGCGTCGCTCACGTTCGAGCCGAGCCCGAGCTTGGCGTCCAGCGCGAAGGCAGCCGTGATGGGCTGGCTCAGCCCGATCAGGAGCTCGTACGCGTTGACGCCTATCTTGCTGATCACCTTGACCGACGCGATATCGTAGGTCGCGCCGTACGTGGCGTCGAGCACGAAGTCATCGACTCCTGGATCCGAGCCGGATACCGTGATGCCCTCCGACATGATCGCGTACAGGGTCGACGAGCCGACTACGCCCGTCGTGAAGCGGATGCTCGGAGGCCGCCGCTCCACGCAGGCGCCGGATACCGACCTGAGGCGGATACCGTGCAGGTCGGTCACGTAGCCGTACCCTTCCGTATAGGCGAAGAGCATCTGGCTCCTCGTCGTCCAGTTGGTATTTATGACGCTTCGCTGTATCGCTATATAGCTGTCGTTCCTGACGCTGATCGACTCGGTGGGATTGAAGGTCCTCGAATATACGGTGGTATCGAATACGGTACCGCCGTAGAGCATCACGGTCTCCAACGTCGAGTCCCTGAACGCGAAGGCCGGCGACGCGCTTTCTATCGTTACTATGGTCCCCGACGGATAGGTCAGGGAGCTATCGCGGGTCGGCCGGGTCGTTCGCAGCTCGAAACGGTCGATATAGGTATCTCCCGCCGGGGCGTAGTCGAGGGGGATCACGTCGTAGGTACCGGGCAACGCATCGAGGTCCGCGCGAACCTCGAATGAGTCTGCCGGATCAGGATTTCCATCATCATCGACGACTTCACTCTCCGCTAGGCGCGTAGCCTCCCAAGTCAGCCCGCCGTCATGCTCTACGCTTATAGTAGCCTTGCCATAGCCCGATCCATAGAGCGCGGGCTGCTCGGTATTGGCGCTGGACTCGATCGCGTTGCCCGAGAAGTCGGTGATGCTCGTGTTGTACGGTACCGTAAGATCGCCGGATAGCGTCTCCGCGGCGTCGAGGTAGCCTGGCCAGAAGCGCGCGCTGGCGTTCGCGAAGGAGTATCCGGACACGGAGACATAGAGGCCGTGGTCGCCGTGGATATTATAGGCGGGGTCTCGGTAGAGCGCGTGTATCGAGTCGCTGGCGTAGGTTCCGGTATCCCGGCTCGCGGCGACGACGTTTCCCAAAGCGGCTGTGAAGTAGCCGGAGACCGTGCTACCGGAAATATTGCCGCCGGGGTTCGCCGCCGTGAAGCTGCTACTCGACTGGATATTCGCCGCCGTAGTGCCAATCGCGAAGGCCCCAATATTTGAGCCGAGGTTAACCGGTTCCGACCAGCGCAGCTGCAGGTAGTGATGCGCGTCGTCGGGGCGCGCGGGCAGCCAGGTGTCAGCTTCATGCGGCGCGGTACCCGTCGTCGCCTCGACGAGCACGGGGCGGCAGGCGTCCTCGGTCGCGTCGTAGACGGCGAACGTATTCCAGCCATAGCCGCGAGCCATCGTCTTGCCGTCGGCCGCGTACAGGAGGCCCTTGATCATAGACAGGTCCGGTACTGTAGTCCGGGGCGCCGGGGCCACGCCCGGACGACCGCGGTCGGTGCTCTGAGCGTCGCCGGCGCTCGAGCCCGTCGCGTCCGTATTCCAGCGATCGGCGTCGTTGCCGCTATCGATACGGATATAGAATACCGAGGTATCGCCATTGGTTAGCTGGGTACCACAATCCGGATCCTCGTATGCGCCCAGGAATTGGATCGGCGAAGCGGAGTTGTACCAGACGCCACCCGCGGCGATTGAGGCCGCCACCGTCTCGATAGCGCTTAGTATTTCACCGTTATCGTTCTCGATGTCGACGGCTACGCCTAGGTTATCATTCATCGTGATCATGATGACGTCGTCGTAGATCGTGCTCGCGATGCCTATCTCAGGCCGCGTGAAGAAAAGGTTGCTATTGTTCCCTTCGTCCACCGCGCCATTATTATGCTCGGCCCCGACGGGCTCAGCGGCGCTGACGGGATACGATGCCTGGCAATAGTACACATGGGAATTGAGCAAAACAGCGTACGGATCGCCCCACTGGTTCGCCGTCACGGCGGCCGTCGTATTATACTGGGGATTGGACGCGGTGTTATCCGGTAGCGTAAGCGTCCAGCTTGCCGTGGCCGGCAGGTCGGCGCCGTTGACATAGAAGTTGCCTCCGACGCTCAGGGTACAAGTGTCTAGATTCATTATGGCGGCATTATGAGCGGCCGGCGAGAAGGGGCCGATAGGCGCGGTACCGCCGCCAGGGACGTACGCGAGGGCCGACGTGACCCAATACGCGAAGCGCGTATCGTCGGCAAGGTTGCCGTAGTCGTTATCGTCGGGATCGTAGCTTGGGCCGAAGACGGCGAAGTCGCCGCCGGTCGTGATGGTCTGGGCTGCTGGATCGAGCGTTCCACGGTAGAAGTACAGGTTCTGGACCGACAGGGCTGATCCGAGGGTGAGCGTATGGGTATCGTGATCCAGGTATAGATCCGTAGCCGGCAAGCTTATACCGGTTCCGCCAGCGCTCCACGACCCGTCGCCGGAAGGCAGGTAGCGAACGCCCGTCGAGGCGGTCCACGACTGGGCGCCTCCCGATACGTATTGTAGGCCGTTCAAGCTGATGGACGCGGACGATACGGCGGTGACGGCGCCGCTTACGCCCGGCGCGCCGCCCGATCCGATGCCGGTTAGCACCATGGCGCCCGCCGTCATTTCCAGGCCGGATAGAGGCGTCGTACCGCCTACCAGTCCCGACATGGTCAGCGCGCCCGCGCCGGCGTTCAGCGTGAACGGCTGGCCTCCGTCGACCAGGGAGACGACGGTGATCGGCGCGTCGCTAGTTCCGGTGGACAGGGTCACGGCGCCGCCGCTCAATAGGACTTGGTCAGAAGCGGCGTTTCCGATAATGATATCTTGAGCCGTGGTGAACGACAGCCCGTCGAGGACGATATCGCCGAGGAAGCTATTGGCGGTATCGCCGCCTGTGAGCGTTACGTTCCCGTCGAAGCGCACGCTCGTGCCGTCCGCGAAGGTCAGGCCATCGACGCCTGACACCGTAGCCATGAAGCGTACGAGGCCGGTCTGCCCCGTGGCCACGGTCATCGAGGCGCCGGTCGCGTTACCGAGGTTGGAGACGTTCCCCGTAAAGGTGACCGTCCCCGTACCGACCGATCCGGCAATGGCAAGGTCGTTGCCGCCGCCGTCGTAGCCCGCGCCGAACAGTATGGCGCTATCGGTAGTCGTCAGCGTGAGGTCGGCGCCTACGGTCACATCGCCGGAATAGGTTTGCGTGCCGGCCGTCGTCACGGTCGTGGTATTGATGTCCGTCGTGCCGGTGACAGAGAGCGAGGCGAGTCCGGTGACCGTATCGGCTACGCCGTCGCCGAAGACGGCGTCGCCGACAATCGCCAGCGCGTTGCCCCCGCCGGCCACGGTATTGAAGAAACTGACCGACGAACTCGTCAGAGTCGTCGGCGTGGCGCCGAGGACGACCGGGCCGGCGTACGATTGCGTAGCGCTCGTCTCGATGGA
>JAKQKE010000298.1 GCA_029560805.1 Spirochaetota bacterium | reverse complement strand
CCTAATCCCCCCTTCGCCTTAGCGAGCGCGGGATCGATGGTCCGACCGCCCCGGGGGCGGAAGGGATTCATCATGATCCGATACTGGAAGAAGGACGGGGCCGCCCTGGTCTCCGTCGACGCTCCGGGACGAGACGTCTGGGTCGACGTCCGCGACGCGTCCCGCGAGGACCTGGATATCCTTGAGAAAGACTACGGCGTGCTCCCCGAGCACCTGCAGGACATGCTCGACGTTGACGAGCGCTCGAGGATCGAGAAGGAAGACGCGTACACCATGCTCATCCTTCGCCTGCCTATCTACGACGCCCGCTACGAGGTTATCTACTTCACCGTGCCTCTCGGCGTGATCCTGTTCAAGGACCGGGTCGTGACCGTCTGCGCCTCCGACTGCGAGGTGCTCCAGGAGCTGACGGCCGGCAAGGTGCGCGACCTGTCGGTAGCCAACAAGAGCGCGTTCCTGCTCAGGCTGATGGGCCGGGCGGCTATAGTCTACCTGCGCTACCTCAAGGACCTGAACCGCCGGACCAACGCGATAGAGCTCGAGCTGCAGAGGTCGATCAAGAACAACGAGCTCGTTAAGCTCCTGGCCATCGAGAAGTCGCTGGTGTTCTTCACCACCTCGCTGCGCTCCGACGAGCTCGTGCTCGAGAAGCTCCAGAAGGGCTCGGCGGTCCGGTTCAAGGACGACGAGGCGGAGCTGCTCGAGGACGTGGCGACCGATTTCAGGCAGGCCATCGAGATGTCGCATATCCATAGCGACATCCTCTCGGGCATGATGGACGCCTTCGCGTCGGTCATCTCGAACAACCTGAACATCGTGATGAAGCGCCTGACGATCATCTCGATCGTGCTGATGGTGCCGACCTTCGTCGTCAGCGTGTTCGGCATGAACGTGCCGTTCCCCGCCGGCGTCGGCTCGTCGGCTATCGCCTTCCCGGCGATCATGGGCGGCTGCGCCGCGCTCGCCCTGTTCAGCGCGTTCCTGCTCCGCGACCGGCGCAAGAAGCCCGGCAAGGCCCTGCTGGCGCCGGCGGCCGGGGCCATCGTCGTGCACGCCAGGAAATGAGCGCGCCGGCCCGGGCTTGCGCCCGGGCCGAGATGCGCGTATGCTTTGGCGCCATGATCCAGGCCCTGTACGTCGACGACGACTTCCTCATCATCGATAAGCCCGCCGGGCTCGCGACTCAGCCGGGCGAGGGCGTGAGGACCTGCGTGATAGACGCGGTGGAGCGCGACTTCGGCTTCAGGCCCTACCTCGTGCACCGACTGGACAAGGAGACGGCCGGCTGCCTCGTCGTGGCGCGCTCGCCGCGGGCCGCGGCCGAGCTGTCGGCGCTGATGGGCGGCCGGGGAGCCGTGAAGGCGTACCGCGCCGTCGTCGCCGGCAGGCCCGAGCCGGCCGACGGCGTCTACCGGGACGATATACGGGTCCGCGGCGAGCGCGTGAGCGCCGAGACCCGCTACCGCACGCTCCGCGGCGACGACCGGCTGAGCCTCGTCGAGGCCGAGCTGGGCACCGGGCGCAACCACCAGATACGGCTGCACTTCGCCCAGGCGGGCCACCCGCTCGCCGGCGACGACCGCCACGGCGACTTCAAGCTGAACAAGGCCTTGGCCAAGGAATACGGGATCAAGCGCCTGATGCTCTACGCCTCGAGGATATGGCTGCCGCTCGTCCCCCCGGTCGGGGCTGAGGCGCCCGTGCCGCCCCACTTCGCCGCGTTCTACGAGCGCTGGCCAGAAGGAGGCGCGACGTGACCGCGCCGTTCGAATGGGTCCGCGGCGCCGCCTGGCTGTTTCCCGACGGCACGCTCGACATCGTCCCCGGCTTTC
>JAKQKE010000297.1 GCA_029560805.1 Spirochaetota bacterium | reverse complement strand
CCTAATCCCCCCTTCGCCTTAGCGAGCGCGGGATCGATGGTCCGACCGCCCCGGGGGCGGAAGGGATTCATCATGATCCGATACTGGAAGAAGGACGGGGCCGCCCTGGTCTCCGTCGACGCTCCGGGACGAGACGTCTGGATCGACGTCCGCGACGCGTCCCGCGACGACCTGGATACCCTCGAGAAGGACTACGGCGTGCTGTCCGAGCACCTGCAGGACATGCTCGACGTGGACGAGCGCTCGAGGATCGAGAAGGAAGACTCGTACACGATGCTCATCCTTCGCCTGCCTATCTACGACGCCCGTTACGAGGTGATCTACTTTACCGTGCCGGTCGGCGTGATCCTGTTCAAGGACAGGGTCGTGACCGTCTGCGCCTCCGATTGCGAGGTGCTCCAGGAGTTGGCGGCCGGCAAGGTGCGCGACCTGTCCATAGCCAACAAGAGCGCCTTCCTGCTCAGGCTGATGGGCCGGGCGGCCATCGTCTACCTGCGCTACCTCAAGGACCTGAACCGCCGGACCAACGCCATCGAGCTCGAGCTGCAGCGCTCCATCAAGAACAACGAGCTCGTGAAGCTCCTGGCCATCGAAAAGTCGCTCGTGTACTTTACCACCTCGCTGCGCTCCGACGAGCTCGTGCTCGAGAAGCTCCAGAAAGGGGCGTCGGTCCGCTTCAAGGACGACGAAGCGGAGCTGCTCGAGGACGTGGCGACCGATTTCAGGCAGGCGATCGACATGTCCAACATCCATAGCGATATCCTCTCGGGCATGATGGACGCCTTCGCGTCGGTCATCTCGAACAACCTGAACATCGTCATGAAGCGCCTGACCATCATCTCGATCGTACTGATGGTACCGACCTTCGTCGTCAGCGTATTCGGCATGAACGTGCCGTTCCCCGCCGGCGTCAGCTCGTCGCCGGTCGCCTTCGCCGCCATCATGGGCGGCTGCGCGGCCATGGCGATGTTCAGCGCGTTCCTGCTACGCGATCGGCGCAAGAAGCCGGGCAAGGCCCTGCTGGCCCCCGCGGCCGGCGCCATCGTCGTGCCTGTCAGGAAATAGGCGCCCCGGTCCGGGCTTGCGCCCGGGCGGAGATGCGCGTATGCTTTGGCGCCATGATTCAGGCCCTGTACGTCGACGACGACTTCCTCATCATCGATAAGCCCGCGGGTCTCGCTACGCAGCCCGGCGAGGGCGTGAGGACCTGCGTGGTCGACGCGGTGGAGCGGGATTTCGGCTTCAGGCCCTACCTGGTGCACCGCCTGGACAAGGAGACGGCCGGCTGCCTCGTCGTGGCGCGCTCGCCGCCGGCCGCCGCCGAGCTGTCGGCCTTGATGGGCGGCCGGGGCGCCGTCAAGGCGTACCGGGCCATCGTCGCCGGCCGGCCCGATCCGGCTGCCGGGGTGTACCGCGACGATATCCGGGTCCGCGGCGAGCGCGTGAGCGCTGAGACGGCCTACCGGACCCTACGGAGCGACGGCAGGCTGAGCCTCGTCGAGGCGGAGCTCGGTACCGGGCGCAACCACCAAGTACGTCTGCACTTCGCCCAGGCCGGCCACCCCCTCGCGGGCGACGACCGCCACGGCGACTTCAAGCTGAACAAGGCCCTGGCCAAGGAATACGGGATCAAGCGCCTGATGCTCTACGCCTCGAGGATATGGCTGCCGCTCGTCCCCCCGGTCGGGGCGGAGGCGCCCGTGCCGCCCCACTTCGCCGCGTTCTACGAGCGCTGGCCAGAAGGAGGCGCGACGTGACCGCGCCGTTCGAATGGGTCCGCGGCGCCGCCTGGCTGTTTCCCGACGGCACGCTCGACATCGTCCCCGGCTTTC
>JAKQKE010000249.1 GCA_029560805.1 Spirochaetota bacterium | reverse complement strand
CTTGACGGTACTAGGTACGTTCGGATTCTTCGTATATACTAGGTTCCGAGAGAGTCTATCTAGACATCGATGTAACGCCCTTTCCCGGGGTTCGCGAGCGATCGCGATCCTCGGCCGACGCAAAGATTTACGCCCGGTGGTCCTGAACTCCCGCAATCGCCTGTATCTGTATAGGCGTACTATCAAACGCTCGGAGGCTAGGCCTCCGAAAAGGAACGAACCATGGGCAGGAAAATCTACGTTGGCAACCTGAGCTACAACACCTACGAGAACGCTCTCCGCGACCTCTTCGCCGCCTACGGCCAGGTCGACTCGGTAAAGATCATCACCGATCGCGACTCCGGCCAGTCCAAGGGCTTCTGCTTCGTCGAGATGGGCTCGGATGCCGAGGCGCAGGCCGCCATCCAGGGCATCAACGGCCGCGAGGTCGACGGCAGGCAGCTCAAGGTGAACGAGGCGATGGATAAGCCGCGCCGCGACAACAACCGCTATTAATCAGTAACCGTGGATAAGGAACCGGCCGCGAGGCCGGTTTTTTTATTGCTGCGCCGTGTCGTCGGAAAACGCCATCCGAACCGCCTTCTCGTAGGCTTCGAAACTCGCCGCCTTACGGATCTCCTTAAGCCCGTCCTCCGAGCGCGCGAACGAGGCGCCCAGGTACGACCATAGCTCCTTCATCTTGTCGAGCGCGTGCGTCCGTCCCGACAGCGTTTCCCTGTAGCTGAAATACACATCGTCATGGAACGCCTTGATCGTCGCCTTGGGATCGTCGGGCAGGCCTAGGCCCTTGATCCTGGCCGGCAGGAAGGGATCGGATACGACGCCCCGCCCCAGCATGAACTCGCTCACGGAAGGGAAGCGGGCGCGTATCGTCGCGTACGAGGCCTCGTCGACGATATCCCCGTTATACGCGAGCTCGCGCGTCGACAGGCTCGCGGCCGCGGCGAAGGCGTCCAGGTCTACCGAGCCTTCGTACAGCTGCGCGCCGACCCGTGGGTGCAGTATGACCGAGCGTAGCGGATAATCGTTCAGGATCGGCATGAGCCCGAGAATCTCCGCCGAGTCCGCGAGGCCGAGCCGTAGCTTGATCGACAGCTCGAGCCGTATACGACCGCAAGCCTCCTCGAGGAAGGCCCTGACTACGTCGGGATGCGGCAATAGCCCCGCCCCGCGCCGCTTACGCGTGACCATCGGGTACGGGCAGCCTAGGTTCCAGTTCACCTCGACGTAGCCTAACGCCTCGAGCGCCGAGGCCGTCGCGACGAAGCCCGCCGCATCGTTGCTCAGGATCTGCGGCACGACCGGCATGCGCGCGTTGTACTCCGGGAATAGCTCCTTGAAGTGGTCGCCGCGCGGATCGGGCGTCGGCACCGATATGAGATACGGCGCTATCGCGTAGTCGACGCCGCCGAACCGCTTCGCGTAGGCGTTCCTGAACACGCGCGTCGTCACGCCCTGGAGCGGGGCGAGGGAAATAACGGGTGACGCCATCGGTACTTCGTTCATGCGAAGGATAGTAACTCGTATCGGCGGAACGTGGGGAGACCCGGAGAGCGATAACCCCTTCGACTCCCCTAGTGCAGCCCCTAGGGGAGCCGCCCTACGCTTCGGAGCCGTCCTGGCTCCTCGCTCCGGGCCGCCTCCGGGTCCTCTCGGCGCATCCATGCGCCTCGTCCTCGCGTTCGCTCGGACCGGCCCCTCCGGTTCGACTCCCCTGGGGCTTAATTAAAAAGACGACCCAGGCTTTGCCTGGGTCGTCTTTTTAGCCCCTAGGGGAGTCGAACCCCTCTTTAAAGATTGAGAATCTTTTGTCCTAACCGATAGACGAAGGGGCCGTATCGGTCGCTGCGATCGGTGATCCCGATTACAGGTAGTTCCCCAGGGAGGATTTGAACCCCCACAAGCAGATCCAGAGTCTGCCGTGCTACCATTACACAACCGGGGAATGCATTGGGCAGGTGGAATATAGCTGAAATCGATTCAGATAGTCAAGAGTATCGCTTATCCGGCGATGGCCGAAAACGCCTCGTCGATGCGCGGATCATGGAACAGCTTCGCGTACTTCCTGGCGCTGAGGCCTAGCTTATCGGCGATGTCGGGATCGGCTCCGCCGCGCAGGAGCCGCTCCACCGCGGTCGCGTCGCTACGCCCCACGGCGAGCACGAGCGCGGTCTGACCGTCCTTGCTACGGAGGTCGGGGTCGGCGTGCCTAGCGAGCAGGATCTCGAGCAGTCTATCGTCGCCCTGCTGCGCCGCGTCCATCAGCGCGGAGTAGCCCCGGTCGTCGCTCTGGGCGTCTATGTTCGCGCCTTTGTCGAGGAGCAGCTCGACGATACCGACATGCCTCGATCTGGCCGCCAGGCAGAGCATCGGGACGCCGGCCTTGTCGCGCACGTCGGGCGGGAAGCCCGAGGCGATGAATAGCTCGACGGCCTTCGTGTCGCCATCGCGGACGCACTGCGCCAAGGACTCGGCGTGCCAGGATATGCCCAGCTCGAGCAGGGCGGCCTTAGCCATCCGGCGCCCTTCCTTGACGGCCCATGCCACCGCCTCGCCTCTAAAATACGCTACCGTCCGGTCCGGATCGTCGAACAGCGGCGCGTCGGCGAGCCAGGCCTCGGTTTTGCGCGACGGCCCGGCGTTATATAAGGCTAGTGGCGTCCCCCTGCCGCGGGCAAGGCCGACGATATAGGCAAGCCAGGATCCGCTCGTATCGGCCGTATCGACGACGCATAGGATATGGGTAACGGCGCTCAGGAAGTCGTCTATCCGGGAACGCGTCTCGTTGCGCCATCCGTCGTTATACCTGAGGCCGACAAGAGGCAGGCCTTCGGCCTTCAGTGCGGTCATAACCGTACGGGCGCGGTCTATGGTCTCTGGCGAAGCCATCACTGCGATCTTCAAGCGGAGCCTCTGGGCGATTATTGCATTCCACCGGCCACGTTGGCAAGGAACATAGCTGCATTACCGTGTTGACACAATATAGAGAATTTGGATATTATGCGAACAAGTCAATCGAACAGGGTGGTTTTCGGCTTTATGCAGCGTAGTTGCTAGAGCATATACCCAGTTAGTGCGATAGAGCTTCCGGGGTTTACCTCCTTGCCCGGGAGCTCATTTTTTTCTTGCCTGCCCTCATCGCAATCGATATAGTATCTCCATGAAAGAACATGCGGAACGAGGCCCACGACGAGCGGTCGTATCGGCCGCGTTCAAGGCCAGCGTCCCGGTACTCCTCGGATACACCAGCATCGGCTTCGCGTTCGGCCTCGTCCTGGTAGGTCTCGGCTTGCCCTGGTGGCTCTCGCCGCTGATGGCAACGGTAGTATACGCCGGAGCTGCGCAGTTCATGGGCGCGGGTCTCCTGGCCGCAGGTTCGGGAGTCGTAGAGATAGCGATACTGACCCTGCTCTTAAACGCTCGCCACGCCGTATACGGGCTTTCCATGCTGGAACGGTACGCGGGGGCGGGCCGCCGCAAACCGTACCTCGTGTTCGGCCTTACCGACGAGACCTACGGCCTCGTCACGACGCTGAAACCGCCGCTCGGCGTCGAGGCCACGGATTTCTATGTCGCGTTGACGGCTATGAACCAATGCTGGTGGGTGTTCGGTTGCTCCGTGGGAGCCTTGTTCGGCACGGTCCTGCCCTTCGATACGACGGGGCTGGACTTCACGATGACGGCTCTGTTCGTCGTACTGCTCGTAGAACAGGCCAGGACGATACGGCGGCCGGAGCCGTACGTAGCGGCGATTTCCGCGGCGGCGGCGGCGTACGCGCTGGTCGGCCCCGCTCACTTCATACTCGTCGCCACGGCCCTGACCTGCGGCTTCCTCCTCGTCATCCGCGGCCGACTGGAGGCCAGACGATGACGCGCATCCTCCTGACCGTCGCCGCCATGGCGTTCGTCACCGTACTGACCAGGGCGGCGCCGTTCTTGTTCTTCTCGAGACGTAAGCCGCCCGCGACCATAGAGTACCTTCAAGGATACTTGCCGCCAGCGTTGATGACCATACTCGTACTAGCGGCGTTCAAGGACGTGGCTTGGGCCGAACTCCCCCACGGCGTTCCGGAGATCGCTGGCGCGGCGACCACGGCCCTGGTCCATCTGTCCAAACGGAACGTGCTCCTGTCCATCGCCTGCGGCACGGCCACGTTCATCGCATTGACACGGATACTGACGTGACGGAGCGATTACTACGCGGAGATACTTGACGCAACCGCCCGATCCGGGACATAGTCCGCCCAGAGGATACCAATGAGAGACTTCGAGACCCCACTATGTTTCATGCGGGGCGGCCGTTAGAGGCCGCTTCCAGCGCTCGTTCCCCCTTCTATCCCGTACCAAACGCTTCCGTTCCATCTCACGACGAACCGCGGCTCGAGCTACGCTCGCTCTTCAAATCGTTCGGAGGCAAGCCGGTCGTCGAGGACGCGAGCCTCTCGGTGCGGCCCGGATCGATTCACGGCATCATCGGCCGATCCGGCGCCGGCAAGTCGACGCTCTTGCGCATGGCCGCCCTGCTCGAGACGCCGGACTCGGGCGTCGCCCTCTACGGCGGCACGCCCGTATCGGGGCTCGCCGGCCGCGATCGGCTACTCGCGCGCAGGCGGGCCGGCGTCGTGTTCCAGTCGTTCAACCTGTTCGCTTCGAGGACGGCCGCGGGCAATGTCGCCTTCCCGCTCGAGTCGGCGGGCGTGCCCAAGGCCGCCGTACGAGAGCGCGTCGCCATGCTGCTCGACCTGGTCGGGCTGGCCGACAAGGCTGACAGGCCCGTCGGGCGCTTCTCCGGCGGCGAGAAGCAGCGCGTCGCCATAGCCAGGGCCCTGGTCAACCGGCCGGAGATACTGTTCTGCGACGAGGCGACCAGCGCCCTCGACCCGGAGACGACGCGCTCGGTGCTCGACCTGATACTGTCCCTGCGCGACAGGCTCGGCTTGACCGTACTGATGGTTACCCACCAGATGGAGGTGGTAAGGCGCGCCTGCGACGATGTGGCGGTGATGGAAGCGGGCCGTATCGTAGAGACAGGTACGGTGGAGAGCCTCTTCTCCTCGCCCCGGACCAGGTCGGCCAAGCGCCTGGTCGCCGGTCTCCTGCCCCTGGAGGCGGAAGAACTGGAAGATGGCGCCGTATGCAGGTTGCGTTTCTCGGGCGCGTCGGCATCCCAGCCCGTGCTGTCCCGTCTGTCACGCGAGTTCCCCGTCGAGGTCAATATCCTCCGCGGCACCATACACAAGGTAGGCGGATCGCGCTCGGGCGAGCTCGTCGTCACGTTCCAGGGCGACGACCCTGCGATCAAGGCCGCCAAGAGCTGGTTAACGGCTCAAGGCATAGTCGTCGAATCGACGGTCGTCGGGGAGACCGACCATGCTTGAACTGCTCGACCTACTCATACGACCGACGCTGGAGACCGTAGCGATGGTCGCCGCGTCGACGCTGGCCGCCGTCCTCCTAGGGGCTCCCGTCGGACTCTTCCTGTACCTGATAGCTCCGGGCGGCCTGTCGGAGCGGCCCGCGCTTCGCCGCGTACTGGACCGGGCCATCAACGCGCTGCGCTCGTTCCCGTTCATCATACTCATGATCATGCTGTTCCCTCTTTCCAGGATCCTGATCGGCACCAGCATAGGCACGGCCGCCGCGATCGTGCCGTTGGCCATAGCCGCCGCGCCCTTCGTCGCTCGGCTCGTCGAATCGGCGCTGTCCGAGCTAGACCGGGGCGTCGTCGACGCGGCCGTCGCCTCGGGCGCGACCAAGGCGCGCATCGCCTTGGCCATACTCCTGCCCGAGGCCCTGCCATCACTGGTATCGGGCCTGTCGCTGACCGTGATCAATCTGATCGGCTACTCGGCCATGGCCGGGGCCATAGGCGGCGGCGGACTCGGCGACCTCGCCGTACGGTTCGGCTACCATCGCTTCCGACTGGACGTGATGACGGCCGCCGTGCTCGTCATTCTCGTCCTCGTCGAAGGCGCCCAGGCCGCGGGCAACGCGGCCGTCCGCAGGATCAAGTCCATGCGCTAGCCGGCGGAGAGTCGGCTGAAGCGCCGCCCCGTCCGTCGGCTCCATTAACTCCCCACAGTCCCTTTTCGGCGCTCGTAGAGCGACCGCGACTCATCGCAAGGAGGTTCCTATGAACCGCAAGGCCCTGGCACTATCAGTACTGTCGCTCGTAGCGACGCTAAGCTTCGCTCAAGCCCCGCAGCCGGCGCTCAAGGTCGGAGCGACGCCCGTTCCGCACGCCGAACTGCTCCGGCTCGTCGCATCGGAGCTCGCCGCCCAGGGCATCAAACTGGAGGTCGTAGAGTTCACCGACTACGTGACGCCCAACATCGCCCTGGCCGAGGGCCAGCTCGACGCCAACTTCTTCCAGCACGTGCCGTACCTGGAGTCGTTCTCCGCCGAGCGAAAGCTGTCGCTCGAGGCAGCCGGCGCCATCCATGTCGAGCCTCTGGGCGTCTATTCTAAGAAATACCTATCGCTCGATGCGCTACCCAGCGGCGCGACGATAGCCATTCCCAACGACCCGACGAACGAGGGCCGCGCGCTCCTCCTCCTCGCGTCCAAGGGCCTCATTACGCTGAAGCCTGGCGCCGGGCTCAAAGCCACGCTACGCGACATCGCTTCCAACCCCAGGAAGTTCAAGTTCAGGGAGCTCGAGGCCGCCCAGTTGCCGCGGACCCTCGCCGACGTCGCCGCGTCCGTCATCAACGGCAACTACGCGATACTCGCCGGGCTCAATCCCGTCAAGGACGCCATAGCCCTCGAGGGAGCCGAGTCGCCATACGCTAATGTCGTGGCGGTACGCCAGGGAGAAGCATCCGATCCGCGCATCGTCGCCCTCGTCGCGGCCCTCCGCTCGCCCAAGGTCAAGGAATTCATCCTGGCCACCTTCGGCGGCGGCGTCGTACCCGTGTTCTAACGGATCCAGCGAAGGTCATCACTGCCGGGGCGCCGTCTTTCGTGAACGGCACCCATGGGTTGACACAATCGTCTTTCATAAGTAGACTATTTAGGTCTTTTTAGGATGGTATATGAGCTTGATAACGACTAGGTCAAGATACGGGCTACGGCTACTCGTGGAGTTAGCCGAGCGAGGTATGGCACAGGCTATAGACCTCGGAAGCGTCGCGAGGCGCCAGGATATCCCCGAACTGTACCTGTCGAAGCTCGCGACGCCGCTCAAGGCCGCGGGCATCCTGCGGTCGGAGCGCGGCGCGAAGGGCGGCTATCGCCTGGCCCGCCGCCCCGAGGATATCACCGTCCTGGACGTCGTGGAGGCTCTTGAGGGACGCTCGTCCCTCCTCGAGTGCACCGGGGAACCGGGAGCCTGCGTCCGGTCAGGCGAGTGCAAGACGCTACCGATCTGGTCAGGACTCGATAAGGTCATACAGGATTACCTACGCGGCATAAGCCTCGCCGACGCCGCGGGCGCGGCTATAGACTACACGATCTAGGAGACGACTATGAAATACGCCGAGACGATTACCCATTTGATAGGAAACACTCCCCTGGTACGGGTCAAAGCCGAGGGCGCGGCCCCGGGCGCTGTCGTGCTGGCCAAGCTCGAGTCGTTCAACCCGTTCTCCAGTATAAAGGACAGGGTGGGTCTCGCGATGATAGAGGCCGCTGAGCGCTCGGGCGCGCTAAAGAAGGGCGCCGTCATAGTCGAGCCGACCTCGGGCAACACCGGCGTCGCCTTGGCCGCCGTGGCCGCGGCCAAGGGCTACCGCATAATCCTGACGATGCCGGAGACCATGAGCATCGAGCGCCGCAAGCTGCTGCAGGCCTACGGCGCGGAGCTCGTGCTGACCGAAGGCCCCAAGGGTATGAAGGGCGCCATAGCCAAGGCCCAGGAACTCGTCGCGAGCACGCCCGGCGCCTATATGCCCATGCAGTTCGACAACCCGGCCAATCCCGAGATGCACGCGCGGACGACCGCCGAGGAAATCTGGAAGGATACCGACGGCAAGGTCGATATAGTCGTAGCCGGCGTCGGCACGGGCGGGACCGTAACGGGCATAGCGAAGGCCATCAAGGCCAGGAAGCCCGCGTTCAAGGCTATCGCGGTAGAGCCTGTAGACTCGCCGGTACTGTCCGGCGGCGCTCCGGGCCCGCACAAGATACAGGGCATAGGCGCGGGATTCGTACCCGGCGTCTACGACGCGTCGCTGATAGACGAGGTGATACGGGCGACGCATCAAGACGCCGGCGCCGCGGCGCGCCGCCTCGCGCGGGAAGAAGGCCTGCTCGTAGGCATATCGTCGGGCGCTGCGCTCTGGGCCGCCCTCGGAGTCGCGAGGCGGCCCGAGAGCGCGGGCAAGCTGATCGTCGCGATACTCCCCGACTCCGGCGAGCGCTACCTGTCCACGTGGCTCTTCGAGGATCCCGTCGAGGTTACATAGTGTATACTCGACGATAGGCCGAAGGGCGGCCGGGGGGCGGAAGACCGTGAATTTCTTAAGCCGGTACCAGCGACAGATAGCGTTCAGGGGCATAGGCGAGCCGGGACAGGCCCGCTTGGCGCTCGCCCGCGCCACGATCATAGGCGTCGGGGCCCTGGGTACCGCGATAGCCAACTCGCTGTGCCGCGCCGGCTTCGGCTTCATACGCCTCGTGGACGGAGACCGGATAGAGGAGAGCAACCTGCAGCGTCAGATGCTGTTCGACGAGGACGACGCGGCGGCTGGCCGATATAAGGCCGAGGCCGCCGCCGCCCGCCTGAGCCGCGTCAACTCGGCCGCGTTGATCGAGCCGATCGTCGCCAGGGCGGACGCTTCGAACATCGAGGCCCTGGTAGGCGACGTCGACGTGGTGCTCGACGGCTCCGACAACTTCGAGGTCCGCTACCTGATCAATGACGCGTGCCGCCGTCTCGGCGTGCCGTGGATATACGGCGGAGTCCTGGGCGACGCGGGCGTCACGATGAACGTGCTACCCCGTGGCGGCCCCTGCCTGCGCTGCCTCGTGCCGGAACCGCCAGAACCCGGCTCGTTCGCCACGCCGGAGACCGTCGGCGTCCTCAACCAAATAACGGCTATCATCGGCTCCGTGGAGGCCGTCGAGGCCATGAAGATTGTCCTCCGCAGCCCCGACGTGCGCCGCTCGCTCTTGTCCGTCAGCCTGTGGGACGCGTCGTTCCAGGAGATCGCCATCGAGGCGGGCGAGGCTTGCCCGGTCTGCGGTCGCCGCTGAGCATTCGCCGGCACAGAATTGACCGTTATCGATTTCATCTCTATACTCACGGCTCGGCCATGAAGGCCGTGTACATACCGGTTGAACCGGTCCGCCCCGGAGACGAACTCCTCCATCCACTATCCTCAGGAGTCTCTCATGCACATGGCTGACGCGCTCGTCTCTCCCGACGTGGGCGGCGTCCTCTGGGCCGCCACGCTGGGCCTCGGCGCCTATTCCATCCGCAAGGTTACGGCAGGGGTCGACGACAAAAAGATCACCCTCATGGGAGTCATGGCCGCCTTCGTCTTCGCCGCCCAGATGGTCAATTTCACCATCCCCGGCACGGGCTCGAGCGGACACCTCGGCGGCGGCCTGCTCTTGGCCGCGCTACTCGGCCCCTATGCGGGCTTCCTGGCCATGGGGTCGGTCCTGGCCATCCAGGCCCTCTGCTTCGCCGACGGCGGCCTCCTGGCCTACGGCTGCAACGTATTCAACCTCGGTTTCTTCACCTGCTTCCTCGCCTACCCCCTCATCTACCAGCCCATAGCCGGTGACGGTTCCTCCAAGACCAAGTCATTCATAGCGGCCATGGTTGCCGCCGTCGTCGGCCTCCAGGCCGGCGCCTTCGGCGTGGTTATCGAGACGATGCTGTCCGGAAAGACGGAGCTACCCTTCGGGGCCTTCGTCGCCCTGATGCAGCCCATACACCTGGCCATAGGCGTCGTGGAGGGTTTCGTGACCGCCGCCGTCCTGGCCTACGTCCGCTCGGCCTCGCCCGAACTCCTGGCTCCGGGCGCCACCGTAGCCGTATCCTCCGCCCGCCCAAAGGCGCTCCTGGGGCTCATTCTAGCGACCCTGGTCGTCGGCATCGGCCTGTCCTGGTTCGCCTCCACCGATCCTGACGGGCTCGAGTGGTCTATGGAGAAGGTCTCAGGCATGGCCGAGCTCGAGGTCGAGGGCGGAGCGCACGAGACGGCCGCCGGCATCCAGGCCGTTACCGCCTTCTTGCCCGACTACGGCTTCAAATCGGCCGAGACCGAGGAAGCGGAGCCGTCCTGGCCGGCCATCGACGCTGGCACGAGCCTGTCCGGCGTCGTCGGTGGCGTCCTGGCGCTCGGCTTGTCTGCCCTCGCCGGCCTGGCAGCGTTCGGCCTGCGCCGCAAGCCACGCCCGGCCGGAACAGGAAAAGCTTGAAGATGAGAGACCCGTCGCGGACCCTGGCCGCGTTCTACACCGTCGACGAGCTATCGCGGCGACATAGCCCGGTCCACGACAGGCATCCCCTGGCCCTCAGCGCGACGACGGCCGCCTTCATGGTCGTCATAGCCTCGTTCGGGAGGCGGGAGGTATCGACTATCCTACCCCTGTTCCTCTACCCCTGCCTGACTCTCGCGCTGGCCGACGTCCGACCGGCCGAGCTGTTCCGCAGGCTGGCCTCCGTAGCGCCTCTCATCCTGGCCATAGCCGCCCTCAGCCCCGTCTTCGAGACTGCCCCGGTCAGGGTAGGTCCCTGGACCATCGCCGGAGGCTGGCTGTCCTTTGGTTCGCTCGTCGTCAAGCTGACGCTGACCGTGACGGCGGCCTTCCTCCTCGTCGCGACCGCCGGCATGGGCGGCGTTGCCAGGGGCTTGCGCGCGGCCGGCGTACCAAGGCTGGCCGTGGTCGTCCTGCAGATGACCTATCGCTACGTCGCCCTCCTCCTCGCGGAGGTGACGACTATGACACGGGCCCACGAACTACGCTCGGGCGGACGGCGCGGGGTCGATCGTTCCGTCTTGGGTCCGATGATCGGGGGCCTCCTCCTCCGTTCATACGACCGCGCCGGGCGCGTATACGACGCCATGAGCCTACGAGGCTTCGACGGCGAGTACCGCGTCGGCCAGGCCTCGCGCTTCGGCGTGCCGGACACCCTCTACTGCCTGGCCTGGCTGGGCTATTTCGCCATCGTGCGACTAGTCGACCTTGCAGAGGCGCTCGGGCGGATCGCTAACCGCCTGGCGGGAGGGATGCTTTGAACGCCTGCGGACTCGATCTGAACGCGATTCGCTTCTCCTATCCAGACGGGAGGCCTGTGCTCGGAGGCCTGAGCCTGAGCCTTAAACCTGGCTCCAAGCTGGCGCTGGTAGGCGCCAACGGCTCGGGCAAGTCGACGCTGCTCGGCCTCGTGGCGGGACTGCTCCAGCCCCAGTCGGGTAGCATCGACATTGGGGGCCTCACGCTATGCAAGCGCAACCTCAAGGAAGCGCGCCAGAGGATCGGCTTCGTCTTTCAGGACCCGGACGACCAGCTGTTCACCGGTAGCGTCTACGACGATGTGGCCTTCGGCCCCCGCAACGGGGGACTTGACCAGGCCGCAGTCCGGGAACGGGCTGATGCGGCCTTGAGCACGGTCGGCATAGCCGACCTGGCCGACCGGCCTCCGTTCAGGCTCTCGGGCGGCGAGAAGCGCATGGCGGCCATAGCGACGGTGCTGTCGATGGATCCGGGCCTCCTCGTTCTGGACGAACCGAGCGCGGCGCTCGACCCCAAGGCCAGGCGCCGGCTCATTAGCCTCCTGTCGAGCCTGTCTCAGAGCATGCTCATAGCGACCCACGACCTCGAGCTGGCCCTGGAGCTATGCGATGAGACGGCCATCCTGTTCGGAGGCGCCGTCGAGGCCGCCGGAAGATCAAAGGACCTACTAGCCGACGAAGGTCTCCTCGATCGCTGCGGGCTCGAGGCGCCGCTATCCGTCCGCGCCTGCCCCGTCTGCGGAAAGCGGGCGGCGCGCTAACGCTCAGCGTGGTATACTCGACCCGCCACGCACATCAAGAAGGACTACGAGATGGATAGTATCACGAAAGAACAGGCCCTAGTCGCCTCGCTCAAGAAGTACGGATCGCTCGCGATCGCGTTCTCCGGAGGCGTCGATTCCAGCTACCTCTGCGCCATAGCGGTCGAGGCGCTCGGTTCCAGGGCCCTGGCCATCACCGTCGACTCGCCGCTCCTACCACGTCACGAGCTGGAGGACGCGCGCCGGGTAGCCGCCTTCGTCGGTATCGAGCATGTGATCATGGAGGAAGGCGCCATCGACGAGACCGTCGCCGCCAACCCTCCCGATCGCTGCTACCTCTGTAAGCGCATCAAGATGAGCGCCATGCTGAGAGTCGCGGAAGACAGGGGCCTCGCGGCCCTCGCGGAAGGTTCCAATATCGACGATCTCTCCGACTACCGTCCCGGGCGCCTCGCGAACGCTGAGCTCGGTATCCGCTCGCCGCTCTCCGACGCCGGCATGACCAAGGACGATATACGCGAGCTATCCCGGCGCCGCGGCCTCGCCACCTGGGATAAGCCGGCCTTCGCATGCCTGGCCTCGCGCGTGCCCTACGGTGACAGGCTAAGCGCTCCCCTCCTGGCGCGCATCGAGGCGGCCGAGGACTATCTGCGCGACCTCGGCTTCAGGCAATGCAGGGTCAGGAGCCATGACGGCACCGCCCGCATAGAGGTGGCCCCGGACGAACGGGTCAAATTCTTCGACGAAACGATGATGGACGACGTATCGGGCCGGCTCAAGCGACTCGGCTACGACTTCGTCAGCCTCGAGCTCGAGGGCTATCGTATGGGAAGCATGAACAGGGCGCTCGATACCGAAAGGACGGAATTATGAAGGAAAGCATCCTATATTATGACTGTTTCTCGGGCATCTCCGGCGACATGAACCTCTCGGCCCTCGTCGGCCTCGGCGTCCCGGAGGATCACCTCCGGGCCGAGCTCGAGAAACTCGGTTTGGACGGTTGGTCGCTACGCCTTACCCGCGACTCGAAGCACGGCATCTTCGGGCTTCGCGCCGACGTCGAGCTGGCTGGCCATGAGCACAACCATGAGCACGCCCATGAGCACAACCACGAGCATGGCCATGAGCACGCCCATGAGCACAACCACGAGCACGAGCATGATCACGAGCATGATCATGAGCACGCCCACCGCACGCTGACCGACATAAAGGCGCTGATCGAGGCGAGCTCGCTCGGGCAGCGGGTCAAGGCCAACGCTATATCGATCTTCGGGGTGCTGGCGGACGCCGAGGGCAAGGTCCACGGCAAGCCGGCCTCGGAAGTCAGTTTCCACGAGGTCGGGGCGGTCGACTCGATCATCGATATCGTCGGCGCGGCCATCTGCCTCGAGTACCTCAAGCCCGACGTGGTGATGGCGTCGTCCGTCGAACTTGGCGGCGGCTTCGTGCGCTGCCAGCACGGCCTGATTCCGGTGCCGGCCCCTGCCGTCGTCGAGGTGCTGCGCGGCGCCCCGGTCAGGAGCGGATCCGTACCGTTCGAGACGACGACCCCGACGGGCGCGGCGATCCTCGCGACCGCCGTCGACGAATTCACCGACGACAAGCGCTTTTCCATCGTCAGGACGGCCTACGGCGTTGGCCACCGCGACATGCCTACGCCTAACCTGTTGCGCGTCTTCTGGGCCGAGCGGGAGGCGCCGCCGAGAACGATGGCCAAGTCGAGCTACGGCGTCAGGAGCGCGGCCGGCGCGGAGACCGAGGGCGTCGTGCTCGAGTGCAACATCGACGACATGAATCCCGAGTTGCACGGCCACGTGATGGACGCCCTGTTCGCAGCCGGCGCGGACGACGTCTGGATAACGCCGATAGTGATGAAGAAATCGCGCTCCGCCATAACGCTATCGGCGCTCTGTAAGCCGGCCGCTCGGGAGTCGGTCGCCGTAGCGATGCTCGCCGAGACGACCAGCTTCGGGTTCAGGTCGTACGAGGTCGGCAAGACCGCGCTCGAGCGCAGCGTCTCCACGGTCGCTACGAGCCTGGGCAACGTGCGGGTCAAGTCGGCGTTGTCCGGCGGCAAGGTAGTGCGCTCGAAACCCGAATTCGACGATGTGAAGGCTCTAGCCGAGGCCAACGACCTGTCCCTCGTCGACGCGTACGCCATAGTGCTCAGGGAGCTGGACTGAGGTGGAGGAACGACGGCTGTCGGGCATACTCGACGACTATAAGTCGGGCGCCCTGGACCTCGACGGGGCGATGACCCTACTTAAGGATTATCCCGAGGCGGATCTCGGTTTCGCGAGGCTGGACACCCAGCGCTCGGTTCGGGTCGGCTTCCCCGAGGTCATCTACTGCGCCGGCAAGGCCGACGCGCACCTGCGGGCCATACTAGAGCGACTGCTCCAGGCAGGCGGCCCCATCCTAGCCACCAAGGCTTCCCCGGAGCAGTACGAGGCGGTCAGGGACCTATCGGGAGAGCTCGAGTACGCCCCGGACGCGCGGCTGATCGTCGCTCGCAAGCCCGCGGTCGCGTCGGAAGGCTCGCCGTATATCGCGGTCGTCGCTGCGGGCACCTCCGACTATCCCATCGCCGAGGAGGCGGCCATCACCGCCTCGATGTTCGGCCAACGGGTGGAGCGCGTCTACGACGTCGGCGTCGCCGGCCTGCACCGGCTCGTCCGGCGCCTGGAGCTTATACGCGGCGCCCGCGTCGTCGTAGCGGTCGCCGGCATGGAAGGCGCGCTCGTCAGCGTCATAGGAGGGCTGGTGTCGGCACCGGTGATTGCCGTCCCGACGAGCGTCGGCTACGGCGCCAGCTTCGGCGGCCTCGCGGCCCTGCTCGCCATGCTCAACGCCTGCGCTTCGGGCGTGTCGGTGGTCAACATCGATAATGGCTTCGGCGCCGGCTACCAGGCAGCCCTGATCAACCGGATAGGCGGGAGCTAGTCCAGGAACACGACGTCGTCGGGCCTGGCCACGACGCGGCTGCCTCCGGTGCCATCCCGGCCGCCCAACTCAGACGAACGCTTGCCCCGCGCCGCTTCGAGCTCCACCGAAGACAGGCTCGTCACGGCCATCGCGGCGCCACCGATCAGCACCACGTCCCCCCGCTCGAAGGTGCCGCTGACCGACACCACGCCGCGCGGCAGTAGCGAGCGCCGCTCCCGCATCGCGGCGAGGGCGCCGTCGTCCACGGCTATCTCGCCCTTGGGCCTCGCGCGCTTGATCCAGCGCTGGCGGTTCCGCAACGCCGCGTCCGCGTCGAACAGCGTGCCGACGGCTTCGCCGGCGATGACGCGCGAGATGATCCTCGGCGACCTCCCATGGACCAGCGCGACGCGGCAGCCGGCGTCCCGCGCTATCGCGACGGCCATCAGCTTGGTCCTCATGCCGCCGGTAGAGAACTCGCTACCCTTGCCGCCGGCGGCTGACATCATGGCGGGGTCGATCTCGCGCACGAAGGGTATCGGCCTGGCCCCGGGGTCGGTTCGCGGGTCGGCGTCGTACAAGGCGTCCACATCCGACAGGATGACGAGCAGGTCGGCGTCGATCTTGCTGGCGACGTACGCGGACAGGCGGTCGTTATCGCCAAAGGCGATCTCGGCGGTGGAAACCGAGTCGTTCTCGTTGAACACCGGCACCGCCCTGCGCTCGAGCAGCGCCTCGACTGTCGAGCGCAGGTTCAGGTAGGCTTCTCGATCCTCCCAAGCCTCGCGGGTCACCAGGAGCTGCGCCGCGGTCAGGCCGAATACGTCGAACGCCCTCCGGTACTCCTCCATCAGAAGCGGCTGCCCGATCGCCGCGCAGGCCTGCTTCGAGGCGGTGTCCTTAGGCTTCTTCTCGAGGCCGAGCGCCCTCGCGCCCATGCCTACCGCGCCAGAGGTCACGAGCACGGGCTGCCTGCCATCGCGCGCCAGGTCGGCCAGCTCCGCGGCGACGCGGTGCAGGAATTCGACGTCGATACCGGAGCCTCCCGGATCGGGGCCATCTGATATCCTGCCCGCCTGCCCCTTCTGCCTGGTTATCGTCGCGGTGCCGATCTTGACGACGATGCGTTTAGCCGAGGCCAGGGCCGCCCTCGCCTCGTGGGCTAGCCTCGCATCGAGGAACGAGTTAGCCTTAGCCATGGATCCCGCCTTTCCCGACCGCCAGGTCCTCGTGGATAAAGCGCCTGGCGCCGGACGAGTACTCCGAGACTATATGCCCCTCGCCCTCGAGTAGCCACTTATAGGTCTGCAGGCCCTCGAGCCCCATCGGCCCCCGTGCGTGTAGCTTACCGGTGGAGATCCCGACCTCGGCCCCGAGCCCGTAGCGGTAGCCGTCGGCGAAGCGGGTGCTGGCGTTGCGGTAGACCGACGTCGAGTCGACCTCGGCCATGAAGCGCGCCGCCGCCTCGCCTGACGAACAGACGATGGCGTCGGTATGGCCCGAGCCGTAGCGGTTGATATGGGCTATCGCTTCATCGAGCGAGCCGACGACGCGCACCGCCATACGGAGTGACAGGTACTCGACCGACCAGTCGTCATCGTCCTTGATCGCCCTGGTCGGACCCGGGCCGACGACGGCCATGCTCCTCGGGCACAGCTCGAGCGCGACGTCGGCCCTTTCCAGGGCTCCGACAAGCTCCGGTAGCGCAGACCGCGCCGCTGCCTCGTCGACGAGCAGGACCTCGACGGCGTTACAGGCCGCCGGGTATTGGGCCTTGCTATCGACGACCATCGCAACGGCCATGGCTATATCCGCGTCGCCGTGGACGTAGACGTGGCAGACGCCGCCTGCGTGGCCGAGCACCGGGATCCTACTCGTCTCCATGATATGCCTGACGAACTCGTTGGAGCCGCGGGGTATGACCAGGTCGACGAGACCGTCCAAGGCCAGGAGCCGGGCGACCTCGCTTCGTGTCTCCAGCTGGACTAGCCAGCCCGAGGGCAGGCCCGCGTCTACGCCGGCGGCCGCGACGATAGCCGCGAGGGCGCGGTTCGTGCGCTCGGCCTCGCGACCGCCCTTGACGATGATCGCGTCGCCGCTCTTGACCGCCAGCGCCGCCATTTGAACGAGGGCGTCCGGGCGGCTCTCGAAGATCAGGGCGATGAGGCCGATCGGGCAGGAGACCCGTCTGAGGACGAGGCCGTCGTCGAGCCGCCTCGACTCGAGCGTTCGACCGCTCGGATCCGGTAGCCGCGAGACGGCGTCGATCATCGCTATCGACTCCTCGAGTTTCTTTCCGTCGTAGACGAGCCTCGTAAGGATGGCCTCCGAGGCGCCCGAGGCTCTCGCCGCCGCGACGTCGGCCTCGTTCGCCTCGAACAGTTCGGGAGCCCGTTCCCGCAGCCTGAGCGCCAGGAGCCGCAGCGCGTCGTCCTTGATCCGGCGCGGCAGGCGCGGCATGGCCCTGGCCGCGGCCGCTCCGGCTTCGACCTTCTCTATCGTTACCATGCGTAGAAACTATCAGAAATTCGACGAGGAGCGCAATCGGGCTATAGGCGGCCGCGGCGAAGATCAGGCCCAGAAGCGCCTGGAATGGAGGATGGATCGCCCCTCGAAGGAGCCGGCCGGCACGAAGAGATCTGAGAATCGACCGGGCACGGCCAAGCCGGCAGCGTCGGCCGATATAGTCACTCGACCGGGTTCGGCCCGTTTGACGCCTAGGTGGTAGCTGAAATTGACGGCCTCCGAGACGATGGTGCCGGTCTTGCCGGGCGGCTCGAATTCGGTAGTCCCCGAATGGATAGCGAAGGTAAAGTCGAGCGGGAACGGCAGGCATAGTCGTTCGTAGCCGATCAGCGGAGCTCCGAGCAGGGTCCGCAGACAGAACTCGATCGCCGCCGAGGCGTTCGCCGCATATGGCGGCACGAGGTAGAGCACGCTCGAGTCGGTTTCCATCCATAGGAGCGCGTCGGCCTCGGCCAGGCCCTGCTGCATGATGTGCCGGAGCCTGTCTCGGAAAGCCACGTAACCGGCTTCCCCGAGGCTGGTCTTCAGGTTGGCCTGCGACGATGCGGTCGCGTAGACGAAGCAGAACGGGTACGACGAGCCAGGCCGTATGGCCTTCCATCCGCCGAAGCCGCCCTCCGGAGCGCCATCGGCGCAACCGGCCGCGGCGAGCGAACCGGCCTCAGCTTCGCCTTCGGCCGTGGAATCGCGGCGCCGGGTCGAGGCCAGCGCCGCCTTGAACCTGGCCGCGTCGACGCCGGCCCGGATGACGGCCGGTCCTATATAGTCGGAGGCTCCGGCGAAGAACAGGGCCGCAGGATCGGCGACGGTCCCTTCAGGATCGAAGACGCCCCAGGAGGAACCCGAGCATCGCCGCCGGAGGGTCTGTACGGCCTTACGCCCGGCTTCTACGTCGAGCCCGCGCAGGTCGATGTAGCTCAGGTCACGCCGCTCGGGCCGATGGCTCTTGAGCGCTTCCAGGCCGAGGACGGCGACGGCCTTGGCCGAGCGATCGTCCGCGAAGCTCAGGGCGGGCGAGGCGTCCATCGAGAATAGGTAGACGCTCATGCCTTCTCCAGGTTCACGGAGTAATGGCGGATGTCCCCGATGGGGGATCGCCTATCGGGCCCGAAGCGATCCTGGATGGTGCGATCGATGGACAGGAACAGGTTGGACGAGGCGCTGAAGGTATCGGCCGGCGTCGCGCTGGCTTCGATCTGTATCGCGTCCTTGACCGCGTCGTTCTTGAGTAGTTCCATGAGACTATCGCTGTAGCGAACGAGGCCGGAATGGGCGGCTATCCTGACCCGTAGCGGCGAGTCGAGCGGATTGCCTGAGCGGTTGAAGAAGAACAGCTCGTTCAGGATCTCCATGCCCGCCAGCACGGCCGATCGTTCCTTCCGGCCTAACATGAAGGCGGCGAGCGCTCCGTCTCCCTCCCAGGACCATACGCGCCCGAATCGCGAGACGACGGCGCGGCTGACGATGGAGCGTAGCGCGACGAAGGCCCTATCGACGCATTCCGGCCGGTTGCGCTGCACCAGGGCCGAATTGTCGACAACGTCGAGCCTGAGTATCGAGGTCTGCCGTTCGTCGCCCTCGTGGAGTCGGCCCCAATCGGGGCTGGCGCGCTCATTGGTGTTCTCGAAAAACTGCCCCGTGGACCGGTCCAGCACGAAGCCGTCCTGTTCGAGGATCTTGACGATCTGCCCCAGGCCCTTGATCGGGTACGATCGCCCCATATAGCCCTCGGCGTCGATCTTGACGAGGACCTCGACGAAATCGATGAACCGGCCATCGGCGAGGATATCGGAGACGACCCGCTCCGCCGCCATCTGGTTCGTGATGGGGATTGTGACCGGAATGCCCGAGCGTTCATGCAGGTCGTATTCGGGCTCCACGAGCCTGACGAAACGGACCATGGCGTCCGTCGTCAGCGATTCGTAGAGTATCTTCCTGCAGAGGCTAATGGTAGAGCTCTTCAATCTCACCGCTATGCCACCAACGTTATCGGATGACGATAGTATAGCACACGCCGGCTGGCGATGCGAACGAGAGCGCTACTCCAGGAAACCGGCTATGACGTCACGGTAGAAATAATAGCTATCCTTGGGTCGCCGTGCCATCGTCATCGGGTCCACTGACACGAGACCGAAGCGCTTACCGTAGCCGTGCGACCACTCGAAGTTATCGAGCAGGCTCCAGGCGAAGTAACCCCGGAGCGGCACGCCGTCGCCGATGGAGTCGGCGCAGGCGGCGATATGGCCGCGGTAATAGGCGATACGGTCGGCGTCATGCGCGCGGCCGTCCCGGATCGCCGCGTCCGGGTAGGCGGCGCCATTCTCGGTCACGTAGAGGGCGCGCACGGGCCAGCGATCGGCTATGAAGCCGAGCACGCGCCTGAGCCCCTGGGGCGCCACGTCCCAGCCCATCTCGGTCCGCTCGCGGGCCGTCGGCGCCATATCGTAGCCGTCGGGGCGCTCGGCCGTGGGCGGGGCGGCGACGACGGCGTCCTCGTTGTAGTAGTTGACGCCGACGAAATCTATGGCCGCCGCTATCCGCTCGAGATCGCCGGGCCGCGTCGGCATCGTAGCGCCCCTGGCCTTCAGGTACTCCTCGGGGTAGCCCCTTCCGAACACGGGGTCAAGCCAAAGTCCGGTACGCTCCACCGAGGCCCGGCCGGCCGCCTGCACGTCCGCCTCGCGGCGGGTCGCGGGTCGCGGCGTCGCCGGGTTGATCACAAGGCCTATCTCGCCCCGACGGCCGGTGGCGCGGTATGCCTCGACCGCGAGGCCGTGGGCCAAGAGCAGGTGATGCGTAGCCGAGAGGGCCGCGCGCCTGTCCCGCAGGCCGGGCGCGTGCTCGCCGTGCTCGTAGCCGAGGAAGGCCGAACACCACGGCTCGTTCAGCGTGGTCCAGTGGCGCACCCTGTCGCCGAGGCGCTCGTACACGAGCCCAGCATAGTCGGCGAAGCGGTACGCGGTGTCGCGATCGGTCCAGCCCCCACGCTCGCCCAAGGCCAGCGGCAGGTCCCAGTGGTACAACGTGACCCAGGACTCGATGCCCTCGGCCAGGAGCGCGTCGACGAGGGCCGAGTAGTAGTCCAGGCCGGCCGGGTTAACCGCCCCGGAGCCGTCCGGTTGCACCCGTGGCCACGCGATCGAGAAGCGATACGCGCCGACGCCCAGCCCGGACAGGAGCCGCACGTCCTCGGGCCAACGCCGGTACGAGTCGCAGGCGACCTCGCCGGACTGCCCTAGCGCCACGCGCCCCGGCTCGCGGCAGAAGGCGTCCCAGATCGACTGGCCTCGCCCGCCGTCCTTAGCCCCGCCCTCTATCTGGTAGCTCGAGGTGGCGCAACCCCACAGGAAATCCTCGGGAAACCCGCGTCCTTGGGCCGTTCGGTCGTTCGTCATGTAGGTACTCCTCATCCTCTAGCCCTTGACTGCGCCTGCCGCGACGCCTCGGGTAATCTGTTTGCGGAACACGATATAGAACAGCAACATCGGCACCATGCCTATGGTCAGGGCGGCGAACTGTTTGCCGTAGTCGGTCGACAGCGAGCCCGAGAACTTGTAGATGCCGAGCGGCAACGACTTCAGCTCGGTCCTCGAGACCAGGATGTTGATGAGGGCGAATTCGTTCCAGATGTTCGAGATGTTCAGGATGGACAGCGTGACGGCCACCGGCATCGACATCGGCACGATGATCTTCGCGAAGATGCGCCAGAAACTGGCGCCGTCGATGCGCGCCGACTCGATCAGCGCGCTCGGGATGGCCTTGATGTACTCGGTGGCCAGGTAGACGCCGATCGGCAGGCCGGTGCCGATATAGACGAGCAGTACCGCGAAGCGCGTGTTGTAGATGCCCAGCAGGTTTACCTCGAGGAACAAGGGTATCATCAACGACTGCGCCGTGATCAGAATACCGATCACGAAGCCGTTGTAGATAGGCTTCGTGGCGCGCGAGGCGATCTTGGCGAAAGCGAAGCCGGCGAGTAGCGACACGAACACGATGCCGACCGTCGCGCCGATCGTATAGATCAGCGAGTTCGGGAACAAGAGGCCGAAGTCGCCCATCTTCCAGGCCTCGACGTAGTTCGATAGCGTCGGTTCCTTCGGGAAAGCCAGCTGGCTCACCTGGAACTCCCGCGTCGACTTGAAGGAATTCATGATCAGCCAGAAGATCGGGTACAGCGTCATCGCCGTGAAGAGCAGCATCATCGCATAGGCCGCCGCCTTGGCGGCCGCCCCGCCTATCCGGCCGAGCGCGGTGGTCTTGATCTCGTCGCTCATCATTCCTCCTTGCCGCCGTAGCGCTTCTCGGCCATCTTGGTCAGCCCTATCAGGATGAAGCTGATGACGACCATGACCAACGAGATCGCGTTGGCCAGCGGCAGGTTCGGCCTGCCCAGGAACGCGTTATTGTACATGTAAATGGATAGGATCTCGGTAACCCTGGACGGGCCGCCGCCGGTCATCGCGAATATGAGCGAGAAGCTCGAAAGCGATCCGGAGATCGCCAATATGGCCGAGTTGACGATGGTGCCGGACAGGGCCGGCAGAATCACGTAGCGCATGACTTGACCCTCGCTGGCGCCGTCGATGCGAGCAGCCTCTATCACCTGGGAGTCGATCTTCTGCATGTTCGCCAGGAAGAGGATGAGGTACATGCCGGTATACATCCACAGTATGACGAACAGCACCGGTAGCATGGCGATGTTCGGCTTGGACAGGAACTCCGGGCTCCAGCGAGGCACGAACAGGTTGCACAGATCGCCGATGAGCTCGGATAGCGGGGCCCCCTCGTATGATAAGATCAGCTCCTTCAGCTCGGGTACGGGGTCCGAGAACCAGTCGAGCGCGGCCGGCCCGGCCATGTCCAGGATCTTCGATACCAGCCCGTCGTCGACGTTGAAGCCGCCGACCGAGGCGAACAGCGCCTCCAGCCTCGACTGGAAGCCCGCCCTGGCCAGGTCGTTCATTACCTCGGCGATTGGGCCGTTCGGCGAGAAGATGGTCTGCCAGAGGAGGCCGACCACGATGACCGAGATGATGTTCGGTACGTACAGGACGCCCTGCCAGAAGCCGGGCCATTTGACCAGGCGCCGGTAGATGATATAGGCGAAGATGAAGCCGAGCGGCAGCTGCCCGAACACCGACAGCAGCACGATATAGAAATTGTTCTTCAGCGCATTCCAGAACAACGGATCGGAGAATACTCTCGCGTACGATTTGAGGCCGGCGAAGCCCCAGGGCTCGCCGCCGAACATCTTCCCGCCGGAATAATTGGATACGGACAGCACGATGGACAGCACGATGGGGAACGCCATCACCAGCAGGTATATCGAGAAGGCCGGCAACACCATGGACCAGTAGGCCCGGCCTTCCTCGCCATGGAGTCGGTTTCTATTCGGCATGGGATCCTCTCATGCGGCGGCGCCGCGCGCCTCGGGCGCCGCGCCAGGTCGACGAAGGCGGGCGCGGCGCCGGAGGCGGCGTCGCGCCCTTTCAAGCGAGTTACTTCGAGGCTTTCCAGCTCTCGAAGGCGGCCTGGGTTTCGGCGGCCACCTGGGCGGCGGTCTTGGTACCGAGACCGATGGCGATGAGGCCATCGTTGATCACGTTATACACGGCGGGGTCGAGGACGCCGTCGATCACGTAGCAGGTAGCCGGGTTCTCGGCGTAGAAGACCGGAACCTTGGCGACGAGCGGCTCGACGTCGGCCTTGACGCCCTTGCGGGTCGGGACGTAGGCGCCGGTGTTGAAGCGGATAGCCTGGACGTCGTTCGAGTACAGGTACTGGATCAGCCTGGTCGCAGCCTTCTCCTTGGCGGAGCCGGCGGGGAGCGACGCGGAAACGGCCCAGCCGGTGCCGGCGACCGCGGAGACGACGCCGCGGTTCTTCTCGCCGGGGATAGCCGGGAACGGCATCAGCGCGAAGTCCTTATCCTGGGCGGCCGGGGAGATCAGGGCCTTGCCGGAAGCCTTATCGGTGATGTAGGCGCCGGCCCTCCAGTCGCCGTCGATGTAGATGGCGGCCTTGCCGGACGCGAACATACCGGCGGCCTCGCCGTAGCCGATCTGCACGTCCTCGCGGGAGAGGATACCGTCCTTATACAGGTTCTGGATCACCTCGAGGGCCGCGACGAACGGCTTATCGGTGAACTTCGCCTTACCGGCCAGGATCGCGTCGAGGAAATCGTCGCCTGCCATGCGTCCGACCACGGTGGAGAACAGGCAGGACTGCATCGGCCAGGCGTCCTTGTTCGGGAGCATGGCGACGGCGATGCCCTTGGCCTTGAGCTTGGGCACCATCTTCTTGAGGTCGGCGTAGGTCTTGGGCGGCTTGAAGCCGTTATCGGCCAGGAGCTTCGTGTTCACGTACATCACCGAGGTGTAGGTGAAGGACTGGGGCAGCATGGCCATGTAGCCGCCGAGCTGGTTGGCCGGATTGGTGGCGGACGCCGAGAAATCCTTGAGATAGGCGGCTCCGAGGAGCTGGTTCAGGTCCTTGGCCAGCTTCTTCTCGTGGATCACCGCGGAACGTGCGCCCGGCCAGACGTAGAACACGTCGGGCATGGTGCCGGCTGCCGCGTAGGCCTGGAGCTTCTGGTGGTAGGGGTCGTTGAACAGCACCTCGATATTGAGGGTGATGTCGGGATTGGCGGCCTGGAAATCCTGCCAGATCTTGACGTCCTCCGGGTAGCCGGCCTGGTCGGCCTGCTGGTAGTTCATGACGGTCAGCGTCACCTTCTCCTGGGCGAAACCGCCGACGGCCGCGACCGCGATCAATAGGATCGCCGCGATCATTCTCTTCATTCTAGCCTCCTTGATAACGGGCCCGCGGCCCGCCTCAGAAACCGTTCTATATCGACCCCTACGGGGACGTTCACATGGTATGCCCGCTCGGCGGATCGGCGCCGAGCCCCGGGAGCAGCCGCTCCGTTACCAGTCGGTCGAAGATCATGCCGGCCGCGCCGTACGCGACGGCCTTACCGCCGAGACTCGAGTAGCGGATGTCCACGTCCTTCGGGGCCGGATACATCCAGTTCTCCTCGAGCCTGAGCCTGAGCGCGCCGGGCAGATCCACGTTCAGAGCCTCGATGTCGCCGCCTATGTAGACGCGGTCGAAGTCCATCGTGTTGACGAGCATCGCCATGTTCCTGGCCAGCTCGTCGGCGGTCCTCCCGAGGGCGTCGACGTCGGTATCGAGCCTGGACAGCTCGTCCTCGCGGAGCGAGAACTGCAGCTCGCCCGGACCGTCGCAGAACACGCTGCGGAACTCGCCGGCGTTACCGTGCACGCCCGCGTGCACCTTGCCGCCGAGCACGATGCCGAAGCCCACGCCGACGCCGCCTCGCAGGCTCAGGGCCAGAGGCCTCCGATACTCGACGAGCGCGAACAGGAAATCGCGCGGCTCGTCGCCGCGGTTGAACGCCAGCTCGCCCCAGGCGCAGCAGTTCGCGTCGTTCTCGACGGAACACGGCACCGTGAGCCTCGAGGCGACCGCCTTGCCGAAATCTATGGGCCTGGTGATGCCAATCGGAACGGAATAGCGGATTCGGCCCTTCTTCGAGTCGACCAGGCCGCCGATGCCTACGCCGACGCCGAGCAGGTCGTCCGCGCAGCCGAATTCGGCGGTTGTCTCGGCTACGATGCGCAACACGTTCTCGGCGAAATTGCCCTCCGTGATGTCGAGGCGGCCTCGCCTTTCCCCGAGGATCTCGCCCGACAGGTCGACCACGACGGCCACGTACATGCCGAGCTGAACCTCTATGCCGATCACGCGGCCGAACTTCCGGTTGATCACGAGCTGGATGGGCCGACGACCGCCCTTGACCGACGACTCGCCCTCCTCGGTCTCGAGGATCAGGCCGAGGTCTATGAGGTGGTTGACCTGGTTGGTGACGGTGGATTTATCGAGGCCCAGCGCGCCGGCCAGCTCGATACGGCTGATGCCTGGCTTACGCCATACGGACCTGAAAACCCTCGCGGCCGTCCTCGGAACCGTTCCAGTCGCCACCGCTCCTCCTCCAGCGCCTCACAATATAAGTTGGTTGATCTAACCAACCAATCATGCTATACCATGAGTTCAGATAACCGTCAACATCGTTTTTATTGCATCGACTAAAAACCCTGAACGGAGGAGACGATGGTACGAATCGATCTGGCCGGAACCTGGAGGCTCGAGCGCCTGTCCGATCACAGCGTACGGCCGATGGCGGCTCCCGGCGACATCATGTCGGCCCTCGTCGCCTCGGGGGAGATACCCGACCCGTACTACGACCGCGAGGAGCTCGGCCTCCAATGGATAGGACGCGAGGATTGGCGGCTGTACCGAAGCTTCGACGCGACGGAGAGGCTCCTTAAGCGACGACGCGTCCGCCTCGAGATAGACAGCGTCGATACGATAGCCGAAATCAGCTTGAACGGCCGTATCGTCGGCGCGAGCGACAACATGTTCCTACGCTTCTCCGCCGACGTCACGGAGCTGCTACGCCCCGGCGAGAACGAGCTATCGGTGACCCTGCGCTCGCCCGAGCGGGCAGCCGCCGATCGCGCCGGCCGCCTCCGCTATCCCGTACCGGCCTCGGTCTACCCTGTCAGCTCGCCGCACCGCAACCTCGTACGCAAGGCGCAGTGCATGGGCGGTTGGGACTGGGGGCCCTGCCTGATGACGGGCGGCCTCTACGACGGCATACGGCTAGTCGGCGCTGACGGCCCGATGATCGACTACGTACGCTATGCGGCTACCCCGGAGGCGGGCTCCGGGCGCGACGGCGCCTGGACCGTCGAGCTGGCCATCGATATAGACTCGCCCGAGGCCGCCGAGGCGAGCCTGAGCCTGTCGCTGGCCGGCGCCTCGCTGGAGAAGACCGTCGCCGTGGACGCCGGCCGCTCCGTGCTCCGGGAACGACTGCGGGTCGAGTCGCCGGAACGTTGGTGGCCGGCCGGCTACGGGGACCAGCGCCTGTACGAGCTCGCTGCCGAGATCGGACCGGCCGGCTCGACCGGCCCGGCCGCCACGACTGACCCTGACGCAAGCTACAACGCCTCGATTCGGGTCGGCTTCCGCGAGCTTCACGTCGACACGACGGAGGACGCGCACGGCAAGCCTATGACCTTCGTCGTCAACGGCCGCCCCGTCTTCGCCAAGGGCGCGAACTGGATCCCGGCCGACGCCCTGCCGTCCCGGTGGACCCGCGCCCGCTACGAGTCGCTCCTTCGCTCGGCCGCCGAGGCCAACATGAACTGCGTCCGGGTATGGGGCGGCGGTCGCTACGAGTCGGACGCGTTCTACGAACTGTGCGACGAGCTCGGCCTCCTCGTCTGGCAGGACTGCATGTTCTCCTGCGCGCTCTATCCGTCCTCGAAGGAGTTCCTGTCCTCGGTCGAGGCGGAGACCCGCCACCAGGTCAGGCGCCTCGCCAGCCACCCGTCGCTGGCGCTCTGGTGCGGCAACAACGAGGCGCTCGGCGCGATCACCTGGTACGACGAGTCGCGGAACAGCCCCGCCAGGTATATCGTCGACTACGACCGCCTGACCGAGGGCACTGTCGGCCGCGTCATCCGCGAACTCGACCCGGGGCGGACCTGGTGGCCGTCGTCGCCGTCGGCCGGCCCGGACGACTTCGCCGACAACTGGCACTCCGACTCCCGCGGCGACATGCACTACTGGTCCGTCTGGCACGAGGGACGCCCCTTCTCGGACTACCTGAGCGTGCGGCCGCGTTTCTGCTCGGAGTTCGGCTTTCAGTCCTTTCCATCGTACCGCACGGTCGCCTCCTTCGCGCCGGACGGCGAGCGCAACGTCTCGTCGCCGACGATGGAACACCACCAACGTCACCCTCGCGGTAACGCGCTGATCGTCGAGACGATGCTACGCTACTTCAGGATGCCACGCGGCCTCAGGGAGACGCTGTACCTGTCCCAGGTGCAGCAGGCGATGGCCATCAAGACGGCCGTGGAGTACTGGCGCTGTAATCGGCCGCGCTGTATGGGCGCGCTATACTGGCAGCTCAACGACGTATGGCCGGGCGCCAGCTGGTCGAGCCTCGAGTACGACGGCTCATGGAAGCTCCTGCACCACGAGGCCAAGCGCTTCTTCGACCCGCTCATCGCGGCGGCCTTCGTACGCGACGGTTCGGTACAGGTGTACGCCGTCAACGACGGCGCGGAGGCGCTCGAGGCCGAGGCGAGGCTGACACTGCGCCGCTTCGACGGCTCGGCGGCCGCGGAGTTGGCAACGTTCGACGCGGTCCTGGGCGCCGAGGCTGCCACGCCGCTATGGAGCGCCCCGGTCGCCGGCCTGCCCACCTCTCCGGGCGAGGCCTTCCTCGACGTGGAGCTGAGCGCCCGGCGCGCTGGCAGGGTCGAGACCCGCCGTACGGCCCTGTTCCTGACCGAGCCCAAGGCCTGCGCCGTCCGGGACGCGGGCATCCGGACCAATGTCGACGCCGACGCCGAGGGCCTCTTCGTCGTCATTTCCGCCGAGGCCCCGGCCTTCTACGTAGCGCTCGAGGCCGACGGCCTCCCGGGCAGGTTCTCCGACGCCGGCTTCCATCTCGCGGCCGGAGAGACGCGGCGCCTGCGCTTCCTGCCGGGCGCCGAAGCCACGAGCGACGAAGCCCCGGGCGCCGTCGCCCCGGACCAACCCGTGACGGCTGACCGGCTAAGCGCCTCGCTGCGGGTCATGGACCTGCGTTCGAGCTACGAGTAGGCGGAAGCCTAGATGAACAGGAGCAGGCTACCCGCCATCACGGCCATGCCCGCGATGAGGCCGCCTATGGCTATGTGATGCTCACCGTACTCCTCGGCGGTCGGTAGCAGTTCGTCGAGCGATATGTAGACCATGATGCCGGCCACCATCGCGAAGATGATGCCGAAGGTGCCGTCGTTGAAGTACGGCTTGAGGATGAAATAACCGATAATCGCGCCCACGGGCTCCGACAGGCCGGACAGGAACGACAGCCAGAACGACGTGCGTCGGCTCTTCGTCGCGTAGTACAGCGGCGCCGAGACGGCTATGCCTTCGGGGATGTTGTGGATCGCTATGGCCACGGCGATGGAGACGCCGAGCGCTGGGTCGCTGATCGCGCTCATGAACGTCGCCAGCCCCTCGGGAAAGTTGTGTATGGCGATCGCTAGCGCCGAGAATAGTCCCATGCGCCTCAGCTTCTGCTCGTCGACGCAGAAGGCCTTCTCGTCGCCGCAGGCCGCCACGTTGTGGATCTCGTGCGGGTTCTCGTACGATGGTATCAGCTTATCGATGACGGCGATCACGGCGATGCCGCCGAAGAACGCCGCGACGGTGACGACGTTGCCTGGCTTCAGGCCGTACCACCCGGTCAGGGCGGTCTTGGCCTTCACGAAAATCTCTATCATCGAAACGTAGATCATGACGCCGGCCGAGAAGCCGAGCGACGCCGCGAGGAATTTAGGGTTGAATTTTCTGGACATCAAAGCCATCAGGCTGCCGACGCCGGTCGACAGGCCGGCGAAGACGGTCAAGCCCAAGGCGGACAGCTCGTTCATGGTCATAGGATCGTCTCCTTGGCTATTACTATACCTAGGCGCGAGCCGAACGGCTATCGCCGCGCCCCCGTATCCCTCCGGTCCGAGAGTTGCACGCCATTATCCTATACATGAATAATGACTATATTGTCTATATAAACCTTATTGTCGATAAACTTGACACTATATTACAATATCTGTACAACTATCGCGATCACGGCGTCGCCGCGGCTCAACGATACGACGCGCCTCCGCGCGTTCGAGGATGTATCCATGTTCCTATACCAATCGATCCCATGGTATTCGCTGCTCATGTGGCTGGCGGTCTTCGCCGGCCTCGTCCTGCTCAACGAGCTCGGCCGATCGAGCAAGTGGGCCGGCCTGGCCCTCTTCGTCGTCCTTCCTCTGGCGCTCACCGTTACCCTCTGGCCGAAATCCGCCGGCCCGGGCACGAGCATGGACGATTGGTTCCACTGGGCCAAGGTCTACTCGGCGCTCGCCGGCTGCATCGGCTTCATGGCCATACGCTTCATACCCAAGGTGGCCAAGCACCGCTACGCCCTGGCCTTTCCGGCGCTGATACTAGCCGTCAACATCCTCGAGGCGGTCATACGCGATTTCGAGTGCCGCTCGTTCAACGGCGTCGTCGGCGGCATCCTGACCATAGGCGGCCCCTGGAACGTCATGAACGGCATCGCCGGTATCCTGAACATCGTCACCATCACCGGCTGGATGGGCATCTTCGCCGGCAAGGGCAAGTCGCGAGACATGCTCTGGCCGGACATGCTCTGGTTCTGGATCATCGCCTACGACCTGTGGAACTTCGCCTACACCTATAACTGCCTCGGCGACCACTCGTTCTACTGCGGGCTGGCCCTGCTCCTGTCCTGCACCTTCGCGGCCTTCTTCATCAAGAAGGGCGCCTGGCTCCAGCACCGCGCCCAGACCCTCGCGTTCTGGTGCATGTTCGCGATGAGCGCGCCGTGGTTCATAGACGACTCGATCTTCGCGGTCAAGGCCTCGGGGAACCCGAAGGCGCTGTTCCTGGTCAGCCTCGTGGCGCTCGTAGCCAACGTCGCGGTCTTCGCCTACTGGCTGTACAGGATCCTGAAGACGAGGCGCAACCCCCTCAAGGCCGAGCTTTTCACCGACCTCAAGGCCTACAAGGGCGTGGCGGCCGAGCGCGCCTGACGAGAGGCGAGGAATCGCTCGCGGCGGCCGGGGCCCGGCCGCCGCCGTTACGCTATGGAGTGCCTGCTTGGCCGAACCGTGCTATCATTGGCGGCGTCGATAAGGAGGCACCATGAACCATCCCGAGCTGACGGACCAGGCCCTGGCCATCCTGCGAAACCCAGCAACCTTCCAGTGGTATTTCATCCCCATCCTCGCCTTCGTCGCGTACGTCTACTTCAACGAGATCCAGAAGAAAAACTGGCGTGGAGTGGCCTCGGGACTAGCGCTGTACGCGGTCCATTGGTTCTACGAGATCGTCAACGCCCTCATCCAGCACTTCTCGGGCCACGCGCTCTGGACGGTACCGACTGGCACCTCGTTCCTGCTGCTCGTCGGAGTCGGCTGGGAGCTGTCGATGATGTTCGCCGTCGCGGGCCTGATCTTCTCGAAGATCCTTCCCGACGACCCGAAGGCCAAGGTGCTCGGCGTCAACAACCGCGTGTTCTTCGCCGTGGCGAACGCGGCCTTCTTCTCGGTCTTCGAAATCTTCCTCGCCTCCACCCCGGCCTTTCACTGGGTCTACCCCTGGTGGGGAGCCTTCCCGGTGTTCATCACCACCTACGTGCCCTTCTTCCTCGCTGCCAATCTCGCCTACGACTGGAAGCCCGCGACCAGGCGGCGGCTGATAGGCGGGCTGTTCATCGTCGACGCGGCGATGCTCGCCGTATTCGCCGGCGTACTCGGATGGATTTAGCCGAAGGGTCGACTATAGGGCCGCTACCGACGAGGATCCGCCGCGCCCACGGAGGCTGACGTGCCGGCCCTGGAGGCTATCATCGCGGCGGTCATTCTCGTCCGGTACGCTATCGGCCGCCCCGACGCGATCGGGCCCGCCCTCGCCGTCTTCCTGGCGTTCCAGACGCTGGTAGCCGCCGGACCGTGGCCGAGGCCCGGTACGGCGCGCCAGGCAGCCCCGCGCTCCGCCGTCTGGCTCGTCCTGGCGGCCGCCAAGCTGGCTCTATGCGCTACCGCCTATCGCGCCGAGCCGGCTTGCGTCCTGGCCTGGCCAGCCGTCATCATGGGCGCGCCGCTTCGCGGTCCGCTAGCCGCGCCGGCTGACGACGGTTGGCGCCCCGTTCCATGGGTCGTAGCCGCGGCGCTCGCCGCGGCGCCGTCCCCGCTGATCGAGGTGGGCCTGACGCCGGTCTACCTCGGCGTCTGGGCTGTCGCCTGCGCTTGGGCCGCGGACTCGGCGGTCCGTTCGATACGCGAGCGCCGCCTGCGTAGCCGGGTCGGCTCGCTCGAGCGCGAGCTGGCCAGTTCCCAGGAGCGGCTCGACGGCCTTAGGCGCGTCGGCGCTGAGGCCGAGCGCCTCGCCGCCATCAGCGAGCGCGAGAGGCTGGCGCGCAGCCTCCACGACGAGCTGGGTCATACGCTCACCGGCGGCATCATGCAACTGGACGCGGCCAGGCTCCTGTTCGACGACGAGCCCGAACGGGCCAGGCGCATCGTAGACCGGGTTTCGGCCACCCTCAAGGACGGCCTATCGTCGATACGCCTGAGCCTGCGCGCGATGAAGCCCGAGGCCGAGGCGATCGGCGCCCAGCGGCTCCGGGCCGCGCTCGAGGACTTCCGCTCCCGCCACGGCCTCGAGACCAGGCTCTCCCTCGACGGACCGCTCGAGGCCATGCCCGCCGAGCTATGGCGCGTCGCCGCCGACAACCTGACCGAGGCTATGACCAACACGCTCAGGCACGGACGGGCCAGTCTCTTCTCCTGCTCGGTGACGGCGCTCAACCGGCTCTACAAGGTCGAGTTCAAGGACGACGGCTCGACCGGCGCGGTAGTCCGGCAGGGCATGGGGCTCGAAGGCATGGAGACCAGAACCCGCGAGGCCGGCGGTACGATGCTGGTGGACTCGTCGAGGGGATTCTCGGTTATCATGCTCTTCCCGCGAGGAGGGACGAACGATGGCGATACGGCTACTGATAGGCGATGACGACCCGCTGATCCGCGAGGCGCTCGAGATAGTCTTCGGGCGGGATGAAGGCTTTACCGTGGTCGCCTCCGTGGCCGACGGGCTCGAGGCTGTGCGCGCCTGCCGCTCGCTGTCCGTCGACGTGGCCCTCCTCGACATTCGCATGCCCGGGAAGAACGGCATTGAAGCGGCGGCCGAGATCGCGGTCGGTGGCACGTGCAGGGTCCTACTCCTGTCCACCTTCAAGGAGACCGAGCTCGTGCGCGGAGCACTGGCGAGCGGCGCGTCGGGCTATCTACTCAAAGGCTGCTCGAGCGACGAGATCAAGGAAGCGGTCAGGCTCGTCCATCAGGGGCACACGGTCTTCCAGGACGAAGTGTTCGAGGCCGTCAGGCGGGCCTCGGCCAACGCGCCAGGCGACCTATCCGCCTTGAGCGAGCGGGAGCGCTCCCTCGTCAGGCTGATAGCGGAGGGCTATTCGAACCGGCAGGCGGCCGACAGCCTCGGCCTGTCCGAGGGTACGATCAAGAACTACGTCTCGTCCATCCTGGACAAGCTCGGGCTCCAGCAGCGCACCCAGATAGCCATCTACTGCGTGACCGGCCGCAGGGACTTCTCCTAGGCCTGACTTTAGTCACTCCGGCGCGTTACCAAACGTACTACCCGCCGCGCTCCGCCGTCGCTATGCTCGAACCACGATAGGGCGAGGAGGACGAGATGATAGAGATTCGGAACGCGAGCAAGAGCTTTGGGCCTACCATGGCCGTGGACAACGTCTCGCTGACCATACGCGATGGCGAGCTATTCGGACTGCTCGGCCCCAACGGCGCCGGCAAGTCGACCCTCATCCGCATGATCACCGGCCTCCTGGCACAGGACGGCGGCTCGGTATCGTTCTTCGACGGCCCGGCGGGAACGGCCGGCCCGCTCGACGCGAAGGCCGTCAAGCGCATGATAGGGCTCGTACCCCAGGACCTGGCCTTCTACCAGAACTATAGCGCGATCGAGAACGTCAAGTTCTTCGCCAGCCTGTACGGCCTCCGCGGCAAGGCCCTGACCGAGGCCGCCGAGGCGGCGCTGGCGTTCGCTGGCCTCTCCGACACGGGCAAGAAACCGGCCAAAGCATTCTCCGGCGGCATGAAGCGCAGGTTGAATATCGCCTGCGGCATAGCCCACGACCCGCGCGTCGTCATCCTGGACGAGCCGACGGTCGGTATCGACCCCCAGTCGCGCAACCATATTCTGCGCTCCGTCGAGGAGCTCAGGCGCCGCGGCCGTACCATCATCTATACGACGCATTATATGGAAGAAGCGGAGAACCTCTGTACCGAGATAGCCATCATGGACAAGGGCAAAATCATAGCCCAGGGCAGCCAGGAACGGCTCAAGCTGCTGATCAAGGACTCGAGCGGCGTCACCTTCACCCTCAAGCGGCCCGACCCGGTGGACCTCGGCGCGTTCAAGCGCATCCGCGGCGTCACGACGGCCAAGCTCGACGAGCTGCGCCTCTGCGTGACCAGCGAGGTCGGCGCGACCAACCTGAACGAGCTGACAGCCGAGGTCAACCGGCAGGGACTCATCGTCACCGATATTGAGACCGACTCGCCATCGCTCGAGACGGTATTCCTGAGCCTTACCGGCCGTTCCCTGCGGGACTAGGTGGACGACATGGTAACCCTAGTATTCGCCAGGCACCAGGTACAGCTGTTCCTTAAAAGCCCAGGAGTGATGGCGCTGTTCATCGTCGGCCCGATCTTCGTTATCTTCGTCTTCGGCCAGGCCTTCACCGCCATCTTCGCCGCCGGGGGCCAGGGCTTCGATGCCATGCAGTACTTCGGCGTCACCCTGCTCACGATGGCCGTGTTCCAGGGCTCCTTCATAGCCTCGTGGGCCGTCTTCAAGGAAAGGCGGTCGAACACCGAGGTTCGGCTCGGCGTGGCGCCCATCGGCCGCCTGTCGGCGACGCTCGGCGCCTTCCTCGGCTCGTGGCTGTCGCTCGCGGCGCTCGGCTGCGCAGTCATGGCGCTCGCCTCGGTACTCCTGTCGATCGACTACGGCGAGCGGCTCTGGCTTTCGGCGCTGCTCATCTGTGCCGAGGCCTTGCTGGCGGCGAGCCTCGGCGTCTCGCTGGCGGTCATCTTCGGCGAGGAGAGGGCGGCCAACGGCGTGATGAACGCGCTCGTGCCGGCGCTCGTCTTCATCGGAGGCGGCTATACGATCATACCGGAGAGCGGCTTCCTGCACGAGCTGGCGCGCTTCTCGCCACTACGCTGGATCAACCTGGCCATGCTCGACCTAGCCATGCCGGGTCCCGGCGAGTACATCGCCGCCGCCCTGACCTTCAGCCTGGCGGCTTCCGCCGCGCTGATGACGCTCGCCTGCCTTAGGCTATGGAGGAAACGATGAGAGCCTTCGCGCTGTTCTATAAAAACTTCATGATCGGGGCATTCAGAAACAAACTCGCCTTCCTCGTCTACTTCGCCGCTCCGATCGCCAGCTTCGTGGCGATGTTCTTCCTGCTTCGCCTCACCGGCGACGAGTCGTTCGCCGCCGCCCAGGCCATCGGCCTCGTCGTCTATTTCTCGATGCTCCAGGCCACGATGATAACCAGCCTGACCATCAGGGACAGGGAAGAGGGCGCAGCCCTACGCATCGCGGCCTCGCCGACGGGTGGCCTCGCCTATGCCATCGGGAATGGCGCCGCGGCCTTCACGGTGCTCGGCGCCCAGGTCATCCTGTTCGTCGGCTTCATCGCATTCGTATTTCCGGTCGATCTGGGCCTCGGGGCCGAGCGGCTCTTGGCCATCCTACTCGCCTTCAACGTGGCCTCGGTCGGGCTGGCCCTTCTCCTCTGCGAGCTGTCCGACTCGAGCTCGGGGGCGATGCTGCTGGCCAACCTCGTCATCCTGGCCACGAGCCTCTTAGGCGGCGTCTTCTTCCCGGCCGAGTTCATGGGCGCGTCGGCTCGCCGGATGGCGGCGGCCTTCCCGCAGTACTGGGCGATGCAAGCGATAGACCAGGCCCGCTCCGGCGCCGCACACGCCGAACGGGCCCTGTCGACGCTGATACTGCTCCTATTCGGGGCGCTGTTCATAGTCGGCCGAGCCGCGCTATCCAGGCGGAGGCGATCGGTCTGAACGTCGGACGCTCCGCCTTACCGGGGGCGAGGCCTGCCTCGCTCGGCCGACCATCATCTTGGGCCTACGAGCAGGCCGACGATGGCCGACGCGACCGAGGCCGCCATGCCGGCGAACAGCGGGTCGAACGGCAGTCCAATCGCCCAGGACGCCATCATGCAGGTCAGGCCAGCCACGCTCGAGGCCATCGCGAAGCACGGGCGCATGCGCCCGGGAAGGAACAGGGCGCACAGCATCGGCACGAGCAGGACAGCCGCGCGCAGGCCCATCGACAGGAAACCGAAGGTCAGGATGATCCCTCCGAGACCGCCGAGAGCGCAGAGCGCCGAGACCGCTAAGGAGCCGACTATCACCAGACGGGAGACCAGGAGCTGGCGCTCGCCGCTCGCGCTCGGGCGGAGGTAGCGCTTATAGATGTCGTTGGAGACGATACGCCCGAAGCCGAGCGCCATGCCGGAGCCGGTACCGACGACCGCCAGTAGCAGCGCGGCCAGGCTGACGCCGGCCAGGGCCGGCGGCAGCCGCTCCACGATGAAGCGAGGCAAGGCCTGGGCCGCCGGCATCTCCGGGTGAGTCAGGCGCATGTGGTAGCCTACGAAAACGCACAGGAGCCCGACCGGGGGCACGATGATCGCCGACAGCAGCGCGCCGTTCTTCGCCGCCCCGTCGCTCCTGGCCGTCAGGATGGCCTGGGCGTAGGTCTGGGTCGATAGCACCCCGAGCGCCACGGATAGGCCGGCGCCCAGATCGACTGCGAGGCCACGGGCGATCAGGCTGAAGTAGCGATCCGCCGGCAGCGCCGAGGCTATCGCGCCCAGGCCGCCCGACAACCGGAGGGCCAGGACGCCGCATACCGTCGCCGTCAGGTAGATCAGCGCCATCTTGACCAGGCCCAGGACGCCGGCCCCTCGGATGCCGCCGGCCAGCACGTACGAGGCCATCAGGCCGACGCTGACGAGGGCGCTGGCCGCCGGCCCGAGCCCGAACAGTGTCGAAAGGAGCGCATTGGCGGCCAGGATCTGCGCGATGATGTTGATGACGATGCCGACAGAGGTCAGGAGCGAAGTGACGACCCTCGCGACGCCGCCGTACTCTCGGCTGATCATCTCCTGGATGGTGCCGCCGCCCGAGGCCCGCATGCGCCGCGCCAGCCCGAGCCCGAGCGCGACGCAGCC
>JAKQKE010000245.1 GCA_029560805.1 Spirochaetota bacterium | reverse complement strand
GCTATCACCTCGCCGGGTCGGCTCTTGAGCACCTCGCGCTTGGCGAGCCACTCGGCGTCGATCTCCACCTTGCGTCCGAGTAGCTTGGCCAGGGACAGGGCGGCGATGCGGCCCCCGAACATGGCGCTCGAGGCCTCGGCTATCTCCTCGGCGTCGCCGGCCTTGACCGCGGCGAAACCGAAGCGTATCGCCTGGCGGTACAGCTCGTCGCAGGGGGACAGCCCCGTCGCGACGAGCACGGTGTCCACCTCGTAGCTGCGCGCCGTCTCGAGGATAGGCCGGTAATCGGCGTCGACGTCGGCCACGGTCACGCGCTCGACCCTGCCGTCGCCCTCGACCGACACGACGGTGGTCGACAGGTGGATCGGCACGCCCATGCGCCGGATCTTGTCGGCGTGGACCTTGTAGCCGTTCACCCTGGGCAGGATCTCGCAGATCCCCGCGACCTCGATGCCGGCCTGCAGGGCGTGGTACGAGCCGATGAGGCCCACGTTACCGGAGCCGACGACGAACACGCGGCGCGCGGCCTTGACCAGGTCGCGGTTGACCAGGGTCTGGAAGGCGCCGGCGCCGTAGACGCCCGGCAGGTCGTTGCCGGGGAACAGTATGGACTTCTCGCGGGCGCCGGCCGCCACGACGATGGCCTGGAAGTCGATCAGGGCGTAGCGCCCGTAATCCAGGTAGACGCCGGCCTTGCGATCCTTGTATACGGCGAGTACCGGGGAGTTGGCCAGTACGCGCACGTTCGGGTAGGCGCGGACCTTCTTCTCGAGCAGGGCGGCTATGTCGTAGCCGCGCGTGCCGGCGTAGCAGTCCTCCTCCGAACCGAAGAATTTATGGGTCTGTAGCACGAGCTTGCCGCCGAGGGCGGCCTTGTCGTCGGCTAGGATCACGTCGAAACCGCGCTCGGCCAGCTCGGCCGCCGCCGCCAGGCCGGACGGGCCGCCGCCGACGACCAGGACCTCGGTCCGCATCGTCTCGATCCGGGCCTCGGGCGCCGCGCCGTCGTCGGCCTTGAGCCCGGGCACGCCGTGCACGGTGCGCACGTCCATGCCGGCCCGGAGCGCGGTAACGCAGGCCTTGCGCACGACGCCGTCGACGAGCACGTTGCACTGCGAGCATTGGCCGTTGGCGCAGAAGATGCCCTGCGGCGCTCCGTCCTTGCGGTGCTCCGAGAAGCGCTTGACGCCGGCGGCGAACAGGGCGGAGCTGACGGCCTCGCCGTCGTAGCCGGCGAGCGGCTCGCCGTCGAAGGAGAAGCGGACCTCGGGCCGCGGTTGCCCGGCGTCGATTACCGGATGTTCGGTGATTCGGTTCATGGTGGTTGTCTCCGATGCGCGGATATGGAACCACGTCGGAATCGAACTGTCAATACAGAAATTTCAGTATACGCACCTGGGTTTTATTTTATGAAACCCGTGCGCGGATACATGGTCTATATAGCGCCTCTACGTTTCATCGATTATAGTAGGGGCGATGAGCAACCGACCCGGACATCCTTCGAGCCCATTGCAGACGATAGCCTACGCGCTGCTCGCCGCCGCCATCGGCTTGGCCTTCACGGCGGGCGTCTATGCCGAGCTCGCGGCCGACCGGCGCGACCGGCTCGAGGCCGGCTTCGCCTTCGACGCCGCGCAGCGGACCGAGCTGGTCAGGGAGGCCTTCGCCCACCACGGCGACGCCCTCGAGTCGATCAAGCGCTTTTTCGAGAATTCCTCCGGCGTGACGAACGGCGAGTTCACGCGTTTCGCGTCCGCCTGGGCCTCGGTCAAAGGCTTCCGCTCGCTCGTCTGGGCGGTGCCGGACGATGGGTCCGACGGGAATCCGCCCGGCGGCGGCGAGCTCAGGCCCGTCTACCGCGTGCCCACCCTCGACTCGGACGCCGAGCTGGCCTGGCTCGGCCTGTCGGCGGTCAGGTCCGCGGTCGCCGAGGCCCGCGTCAGCGGCCGCATGAACGCCTCGGAGCTGTTCGAGCTCGGCGACGCCCGGTACGATCCCTTCGTCGCGCTCTGCCTACCGGTCTACGCCGCGTGGGACGAGTCGGGTGTCCGGCGCTTCGGCCTTGTCATCGGGCTGGTCAGCCTGCCCACGGTTTCGAATGCGCTGATCTCCCCCGAGCTTCCCACCGGCCTGCCGTTCTCGATCCGCGACTACGGGGCCGGCCCCGGCGCCCCTGAGTACCGCTACGCGTCGCGGATCGGCGCCATGCCGCCCCCGGGGCACCAGTACCGCCGCCTATCGTACCCCAGGATACTCGACTTCTCCGGGCGATCCTGGTTCGTCGAGGTCCGGGCATCCACCGGCTACGTATCCGGGGTCTCCTCGGACGCCGGCCCGGAGTTCTTCCTCTTCGCGGGCGCCCTGGCCTCCTTCGTGCTCGGCTTCGCCGTCCACTCCCTGTCCCGGTCCAGGGCCCGGGCCGAGGCCAGTGCGGCCGCCGCCGGCGAGGAAGCCGAGCTGTTCTTCCAGCTCGGCCCCGACATGTTCATGATAACCGAGTTGGACGGCCGGATACGGCGGCTCAACTCGGAGTGGACGGCCTCCCTGGGCTACCGGGTCGGCGAGCTGGAGGGCTACCTCCTCATCGATTTCATCCATCCCGATGACCGGGAGGAATCGATCCGCGTGTGCCGTGGCGTCGGCGACGGCATCGCCCTCGAGGGCTACGTCAACCGGGTCAGGACCGCCGCCGGCGATTACCGACGCGTCGAGTGGCGGGCCAGGCGCGCGCCCGGTGGCGGCGCCGTCTTCGTCGGCGCCAGGGACGTGACCGAGCGCGAGTCGATGGAGGAGCGGCTGCGCGGCTCGCTCGTCGAGCGAGAGGCGCTCATTAAGGAAGTGCATCACCGCGTCAAGAACAACATGCAGATCATCTCGAGCCTGCTCGAGCTCGGCTCGATGGACGAGGCCGACGCGCGTTTCACGGCCGTGGCCAAGGAGGCCCGGGGCCGCATCCGCTCCATGGCCCTGGTCCACGAGCAGCTGTACAAGCGCGACTCGATCTCGAGCATCGACCTCGGGGAGTATCTGCGCGAGTTGGCCGGCCGCGTGGTCGGCGAGTTCGCCTCGGGCGCCGTCGACCTCGTGGTGGACGCCGGGGTCGTACCGCTCGACATCGACGCGGCCATACCCTGCGGGCTGGCGGTCAACGAGCTCGTGACCAACGCCCTCAAGTACGCCGGCGCGGGCGGACGCCGCGCCTCGCTCCGTATCAGCGCGCGCGAGGAGGGCGGCTGGTGCTCCGTCGCGGTCGAGGACGACGGCCCGGGCTTTCCCGACGGCGCCTTCGAACGCTCGATGGCCGGCGCCACGCTCGGCCTGAGCCTGGTATCGGGCCTGGCCTCCCAGCTACGCGGCGAGCTACGCGCGTCGTCCGGCCCGGGCGCCCGTGTCGAGCTGCGCTTCCCGCTGGCGCCTCGCGGCGCTGGGCCGGGCTTGGCGGACAGCCCGTCGGACAGCCCGGTGGGCCGCCTGGCGGACAGCCCGTCGGACAGCCCGTCGGGCCGCCCGGTGGGCGCTCCCTCGGGCGTCAGCCCTCGGAGTTGAGTATCGTCTTGATGAAGGTAACGAGCACCTCCAGCGCGTTCTCGTTCGCTCCGCCCTCGGGTATGATGATGTCGGCGAAGCGCTTGGTCGGCTCGATGAACTGGAAGTGTCCCGGCCGTACCACGTTCAGGTACTGGTCGATCACCGAGTCGACCGTGCGACCGCGTTCCTTGATATCCCGCGACAGCCTTCGGATGAACCGAATATCGTCCGGCGTGTCCACGAAGATCTTCAGGTCGATCAGGTCGCGCACCTTCTCGTTCGTGAACACCATGATGCCCTCGAAGATCACCAGTTTGCGCGGCGTGACCTTGATCGTCTCCTCCGCCCTGCGGTGGTGCACGAAGTCGTAGGTCGGTATCTCGACCGGTTCCATCCGTTTGAGCGCCGAGAGCTGGCTCCAGAGCAGCTCGTTGTCGAACGCCTCCGGGTGGTCGAAATTGAAGGCGGTGATGTTCGAGTTCGAGACGTACTCCGCCGACTTGTAGTAGTTGTCCTGGGGAATGAACACGAAGTCGGCCACGAGCTCGGATATCTTGCGCACGATCGTCGTCTTGCCGGATCCCGAGCCGCCGCAGATCCCTATAAGTTTCGCTTCAGCCATGGCGCGAGGATAGCACGCTCCTCGCGCCTTGGGAACGGGGGGCGCCATCGTCCGCCTCCCGGCCGCCGTGGCCGGACGCGCCCCCCGGCCCGAGCCTCCTCGCGCGTCCCGCGGCCGCGCTCCGGGGTCTCGGGCCTCCCCAGGGACCTCCATAGGCACCGAGCCTTGCGGGCGGCCTCTCGGCGCGCTATATAGGTGTAGACTCCGTTTCGATGAAAGGATACCCAATGAAACGTCGCGTTCCGCTGATCGTCGCCTGCGTTCTAGCCGCTATCCTTGTATCGTCCTGCCTGCCCGGGGACGGTAGGAACACGAGCGCCAATCCTGCCGGCTTCCTCTCGGGCTTCTGGCACGGCATCGTCGCGCCCGTGTCGCTCGTCGTGCAGATCTTCAAGCCGACCATCCGCGTCTACGAGGTAGCCAACACGGGCTTCTGGTACGACCTGGGCTTCTGGCTCGCCATCGGGGGCGGCGCCGGAGGCGGATGCGCCGCGGCGGGCCGGCGTAAGCGCTACCGGGCCTAAGCCCGGCTTGCCGCATCGCTCGCGGCATCATCGCTCGCGGCTTGGCTGAGTTCGAGGAGCCTAGCCTCGGCCTCGTCTATGTCCTCGTCCGGCGTCGAGGCGCCGGCCGACAGGCCGACCCGTTCGTAGCGGCCGAGCTCGTCGGGAATCTCGGCCGCATTCTCGACGTGCCAGGTCGGTACGCCGAGCGTCGCGGCCAGCTCGGCCAGGCGCCTCGTGTTGGCGGAGTTCTTCCCTCCGACGACCACGATCGCGTCGACCTCGCCGGCCAGCTCCTCGATGGCGGAGCGGCGCTCGCGGCTGGCCGCGCAGACGCCCCCGACGTCGACGAGTTCGCGCCCGGGGATGCGGAGCGCCTCCCGTACGGCTTCGTATTCGGTCTCCGAGATCGTCGTCTGCGCTATCAGGGCCAGGGGCCGGCTCGTCGCCACCGCAGCCGCCTCCGCGGCGCTCGATACGATGACGGCGCCCGGCGCGTGGCCGGCCACGCCGAGAGTCTCGCCGTGGCCCGCGTCGCCGGCGATCACGACCAGGTAGCCGCGCGAGGCGTAGGACGCGGCCGCCTTCTGGTTGGCGGCCACGCGCGGGCAGGTCGCGTCGACGACCTCGGCGCCGGCCGCCCGGAGCCGCTCGAAGACCTCCGGGGCGGCGCCGTGGGACCGTATGACCACCGTGGCGCCGGCCAGGCGACCGGGAGCGTCGTCGGGGTCGGCTATCGTCTCCATGCCCAGGCCGGAGAGCCTCGCCGAGACGCGGGGGTTGTGCACGATCTGGCCGAGCACGAAGCCGCTCGAGCCCGAGGCCGAAGCCGCCGCGGCGGCCCGTTCCGCCGTCTCCACCGCCCTCCTGACGCCCGGGCAGAAGCCGAGCGTGCGGGCCCTCGTCACGGTCACCTTCGGTCTCCCTCTCCCTATGCCAGCTCCAGCGCTATCTCCATCATCGTCTTGAAGGTGGTCTGCCTCTCCTCGGCGCTGGTCGCCTCGCCCGTCACGATGCTGTCGGACACGGTCAGGAGCGTGAGCGCCCGCTTGCGGAACTTGGCGGCTATCGTGTATAGCGCGGCGGTCTCCATCTCCACGGCCATCACGTTGTAGGCGGCCCACAGCTTCCAGGAGTCGGGGTCGTCGCCGTAGAAGGTGTCGGAGGTCAGGATATTGCCCACCTTGAGCGCCACGCCGCGATCCTCGGCGGCCTTCCAGGCCTTCCGCATCAGGCCGAAGTCGGCTATCGGCGCGTAGTCGAGGCCGCCGAAGCGTATCCGGTTGACGTTGGAGTCGGTGCAGGAACCCTGGGCCATGATGACGTCGCGCACCTTCACGTCGGGCTGGATGGAGCCGCAGGTGCCGATGCGTATGACGTTCTCGGCGCCGTACTCCCGGATCAGCTCGGTCACGTAGATCGACAGCGACGGCACGCCCATGCCGGTGCCCTGGACCGAGACGGGCCTGCCCTTGTAGCTGCCCGTGAAGCCGAACATGTTGCGCACCGTGTTGTAGCAGACGGGGTTCTCCAGGAAGGTCTCGGCTATGAACTTGGCCCGGAGCGGGTCGCCCGGCAGGAGCACGGTCGGGGCTATGTCGCCCTTCTTGGCTGCGTTATGGGGTGTGGCCATGGTCTAGTCTCCTCAGGTTCGCGGATGGCGGCGGCGCCCGCGGCGCGCCTCGTACGAAGGTACCTCATGGCCGGCCCTTTCGTCCATGCGCGTTCACCTACTTTTCGCTGGTCTTTTACCAAGGGCGCGTTACAATATCTTACTATTCAAACCGATCGCGCCGCCGATCGGAAGAGCCACGGAGGTTTATCGAATGCGTACCGGATTAAGAATCGTTCGCCGCGCCGTCCCGACTGGACTGGTATCGGCGCTCTGCCTGGCGCTACTCGCCTCGTGCTTCTCGCTGCCCGGCATAGGCGGCTTCAACCCGCTCGCCGACCTGCAGTCGTCCGTCGAGGCCAGGGCCTCCGCCGAGGTCTCGTCGGCCGTCGGCTTGAGCGGGCTCGAGCGTAAGGTCATGTTCAACGTGCTGTACTCGCAGATCTTCTTCATCGGCGGTTTCGGCGCCGACTTCTACCCGCTCGAGGAGACGCAGGGCGCCGTATGGCGCATCAAGAGCGTCGACGAGGACGGGAGCTTCACGGCCGTCGAGGCGGAGCGAGCCTTTCTCAAGCGGCTGCCGAACGGCGATTCCTGGTGGTACCTGGCCTGGCGCGGTGACGGGGAGTCGTGGGAATTCGAGGCGCTGATGGATAAGGATCAGATGGCCCGTACGATCCGCTACTACAATGCCGACGTCAAGCGCGTCGAGGCGGCCGTCTTCGATACCAGCGGCAAGGCCAAGCCCGGCTCGGAGACCGCCCCGCCCGAGGAGGCGCCGACCAGCGAGCTGGCGCTTGAGGACCTCTCCGGCTACAAGAAGGGCGTGGAGACGATCAAGGTCGGCGCCGGCACCTTCCGCGCCGAGCGTATCGAGTGGACCTACTACGACGAGGACGAGAAGACGACCTACCGCTACACCTGGTGGGTCGATCCCAAGGCCTCGGGAGGCCTGGTCAAGTACGAGTGGGCCAAGAGCGGCTCCAAGGAGTCCGTGTCCGGCGAGCTCGTCTCGCTCAAGAAGGGCTACAAGACCAAGTTCGCGTCGTTCTAAGCCTATCCTGGGCCGCCGCGATATGCACCCCGTATACGGCGTGGCGGCCCGCGCCGAATATGGATTGCATAAGGGCCCTCGATTGTACGCGGCGTCGGCGTTTTACTATACTGGACCGTGCTTCGCCGTAGGGCGCGTGGCGCCTGATAGCAACCCGGCGAGCCGCCGCAGAAGGAAGGTTCAGATGAGCAAGAAGACGATAGTCGTCGCCCTCGGGGGCAATGCCCTGATCGAGGAGGGTACCGAGGGTACCATCGAGCAGCAGTTCGAGAATACCCGCAAGAGCATGGCCGCGATCGTCGGCCTGGTCAAGGAAGGCCACCGCGTCGTCCTGACCCACGGCAACGGCCCCCAGGCCGGGGTGCACCTGATCCGCAACGAGGCCGGCGCCGCGCAGGTGGCCCCGAGCTCGCTCAACGTGATCGTCGCCGATACCCAGGGCTCGATAGGCTACATGATCCAGCAGTCGCTGATGAACGCCCTGCTCAAGGCCGGAGTCAAGACCGAGGTCGTCACCGTCGTCACCCAGGTCGTCGTCGACAAGGACGACCCGTCCATGATCAACCCGACCAAGTACGTCGGCCCCTTCTTCAAGGCCGAGCACCTGGACGCCTGCAAGACCAAGGGCTGGGTCATGAAGGAAGACCCGGGCCGTGGCTACCGCCGTGTCGTCGCTTCTCCGATCCCCGTCGACGTGGTCGAGAAGGGCGTGATCCACGAGTTGCTCGACTCCGGCAAGGTCGTCATCGCCGTAGGCGGCGGCGGCGTGCCGGTCTGCAGGCTGGCCGACGGCACGCTCGAGGGTGTGGACGCCGTCATCGACAAGGACCGCGCGAGCGCCCTGCTCGCCGGGCTGATCAAGGCCGACGAGCTCCTGATCCTGACCGGCGTCGACAAGGTGGCCGTCAACTACAAGAAGCCCGACCAGAAGACGCTCGATACGCTCACCGTGGCGGAAGCCGAGCGCTACATGGCCGAGGGCCAGTTCCCCAAGGGCTCGATGGGTCCCAAGATCGAGGCCGCCATCGACTTCGTCAAGCGCGGCGGCAAGACGGTGGTCATCACCAGCCTCGAACGGGCCCAGGACGCCGTGGACGGCAACGCCGGCACCCGCGTCGTGAAGTAAGGCGTCAAGCTTATAACGAGGAATCCGGCCACGGAGCCACGGAGGCACGGAGGAAGGCGATCGTGTGGGATAGGTGGGCGATATCCTGGTAGAGTAGTAACGCCAGGGTGCTTTGCCCATTTCCGAATCCGCTCTCGCCCTTTCCTCTCCGTGTCTCCGTGCCTCCGTGGTTCGCCGTTTTTGTAGTTATCCCGCTTCTCGGCAAACTTGACGGTGCATATCTTCTATGGTACCTTTGCGGTCAATCCTTTCTATAGATTGAGGACACTGACATGGATAGTTTGTTTTCCGGCCTGAGCCTGTTTCAGGCCGCCCCCGCCAATTCGACCGGCTCGATGATCTCGACCGTCGTCATGTTCGGCGCCGTCTTCGCCATCTTCTACTTCCTTATCATCCGCCCCCAGAACAAGAAGCAGAAGGAAGCCCAGAAGATGATCGCCGCCGTCAAGAAGGGCGACAAGGTCGTCACCATCGGCGGCGTTCACGGCACGGTCAGCGCCGTCAAGGAAAAGACCGTCGTGATCAAGGTCGACGACTCGGCCAAGATCGAGTTCACCAAGTCGGCGATAGCGTCCGTTGACGCGCGCGGCGACGAGGCCCCGGCCGAGGCCGAGGACTCCAAGAAAGAAGCCTCGAAGTAACGTCCCGGCGGCCCCGACCGAAGCGGTCGGGGCCGCTAGTCCTACCCCCTTACGACACCACCGGAGTCAACGCATGAACAAAACCAAAAGATTCATCATCGTGCTCGTAGTGTTGGCCGTCGCGTTCGCCTTCCTCTTCCCCTCGCTGCAGTGGTACGCCATGACCCCGAAGGAAGACCAGGCGCTGGCGCTCGGCTCCCGCGAACAGATACGCGAGTACGCGTGGCGCATGGCGCGCGCGGACCTGGCGGAGATCGAGCGCCTCGTGGCCGCCTCGGACGCCGAGCCGTTGCCCGAACGCTTCGACCCGCTCGTCAAGCGGGCCAGGAAGATCTACAAGGAGCTCGGCATCGCCGCCCCGGCCGCCTGGGACGCCAAGGCCTTCCTCGCCGCCTTCGACAATCGTTCCGACGCCCTCGCCGAGATCGAGGACTACTACCGATCGCACGTGCTCGGCCTCAAGAAGCTGCACGGTAGCGCCGTCCAGCTCGGCTTGGACCTGTCCGGCGGCATGTCGGTCGTCATCCGCGCCGACATCGAGGCCCTCGAGGCCAAGGTCGGCAGGTCCCTATCGTCGGCCGAGCGCGACGACGCCGTCGAGCGCGCCCTCGAGGTGCTCAACAACCGCATCGATAAGTTCGGTCTGACCGAGCCGGTCATCCGCCGCCAGGGCGACGACCGCATCTACGTCGAGATCCCCGGCGCCGCCGATCCCGACCGCATCAACAGCATCATCATGGGGCGCGGCAAGCTAGCCTTCCACATCGTGGACGAGCAGGCGACCGCCTCGCTCGCCGCTTACCTCGAGGCTAATCCGCTCGCGATCAGCGACGACCTGACCCTGGCCGACCCGTCTCAGATACCGGCCGGCACCATGGTGCGCAAGTACTACACCAAGGACAAGTACGGCCTCGACGAGTGGACCGGTAGCTACATGGTGATAGCCGCGGAAGCCGGCCTCGACGGCAACCATATCGAGAGCGCCACCGTCTCATCCGACGCCGTTACCGGGCAGCCCGAGGTCGTCTTCAGCCTCGATAAGGAGGGCGGCGAGATCTTCTACGCGCTGACCAGCGCCAACGTCGAGAAGACCATGGCCGTCGTGCTCGACGACCGCGTACGTACCGGCGCCAGGATCTCCGGCCCCATCCAGGCGAACGTCAAGATCACCGGCTTCGACGCCGAAGAGGCGAACAACCTGGCCCTGATCCTGCGCTCGGCGGCCCTGCCGGTCGAGCTGATCGTCGAGTCCCAGCAGGCGGTCGGAGCATCGCTCGGCGAGGACACCATCCTCGAGGGCCGCAACGCCGTGCTGCTCGGCCTGGCCCTCGTGTTCTTGTTCATGCTGGCGTACTATAAGGGCGCCGGCGTCAACGCCACGCTGGCCCAGGTGCTCAACCTGTTCCTGATGTTCTCGATCCTGTCGGCCTTCAACCTGACGCTGACCCTGCCGTCGATAGCCGGTTTCGTGCTGACGATAGGCATGGCGGTCGACGCGAATGTGATCATCTTCGAGCGCATCAAGGAGGAGCTACGCGACGGCAAGGGCCGTAAGGCCGCCATCGACGCGGGCTTCGCGAAAGCCTTCTGGGCCGTCATGGACGGCAACATAACGACGATCATCGCCGCCCTGTTCCTGTCCCAGCTCGGCACCGGCTCCATCCAGGGCTTCGCCGTCAGCCTCGCGATCGGCAACATTTCGTCGCTGTTCACCGCGCTGTTCGTGTCCAAGCTGTTATTCGACTTCAACACCGACGTGGCTAAGCACCGCACCGTGTCGATTGGCTGGAGGGTCAAATGAAGCGCGTCATCAACTTCCATAAGGCGTTCCTGCCCGCGACCCTAGCCTCGGTCGTCGTGCTCGTCGCCGGACTCATCTCGCTGGCGACGATGGGCCTCAACCTGGGCGTGGACTTCCAAGCGGGCATCAACCAGTCCGTGCGGCTCGCGTATCCCGTCGCCGACGTCAGCTACGAAGGGCCCGGCTCGCCCGTGCTGTCCATCGGAGCCGGCGAGCTATCCCTCGTCTTTTCCGGGGCCGACGTCGACTCCAGGACCGTATCCTGGAACCTGCGCACCGTCGGCACCATCGCCGACCTGGCCGGCTTGCTCAAGGCCGAGGGCGTGACCATGGCCGTACGCGACGGCGCAGGCCTCTCCGCCGACCTGCTCGTCCCGACCTATCAGGGCGACTATACCCTCGGAGCCTCTCCGCGGCTCGTCCATCGCGCGCCCAAGTCGTCGGCCGAGGCCTACGGCTCGATCGAAGAGATCCGCGCGGCCGTTTCGTCGCTCGGCTCCGTGTCGGTGCAGAACGTCGGCGGCGCCGACTCGATGCAGTACCTCGTCCGCGTCAGCGACGACGGCTCGGACAAGTCCTTCAGCGAGACTATCCCCGGCAGGATACGCGCCGCCCTCGAGTCGGCCTTCGGCGCCGACAAGGTCGTCGTCATCAAGACCGACTACGTCGGCGCGCGCTTCTCCGAGGACCTGTCCTCGAGCGCCTGGAAGCTCAGCCTGTTCACCGCGCTCGCCATACTCGCGTACGCCACGATCAGGTTCAAGATGCAGTACGCCGTCGGTGCCGTGCTCGCCATCCTGCACGACTGTCTCATTATGATAGCCTTCATGGTCTGGACCCGCATGGAGTTCAACACCACCTCGATCGCCGCGCTCCTCACGATACTCGGCTACTCGATCAACGACACGATCGTCATCTTCGACCGCGTCCGCGAGGATCGCAAGCTCGACCCGAACGCCAAGATGTCGGCGGTCATCGATCGATCCGTGACCGAGACCCTCGGCCGCACGGTCATCACGACCGTCACGACCCTGCTGGCCGTAGCAGCGCTCTATTTCTTCACCTCGGGCAGTATCAAGGACTTCGCCCTGGCGCTGATCGTCGGCATCGTCTCGGGTACCTATTCGACCATCTTCATCGCCACCGGGTTCGTGCATCTCTGGGACAAGTACGGCGGCAAGAGGCAGGCCAAGGCCGGAAAGCTGGCGGCCAAGCCGGCGAACTGAGTCCGTTCGTCGCATATCTCAAAGCCATCGGGCCGAACCGCACGCGGTTCGGCCCTTTT
>JAKQKE010000213.1 GCA_029560805.1 Spirochaetota bacterium | reverse complement strand
AATCGATATACCCGATGACGTCGGCGAGGTCGGTCTCCTCCACGAGCTCCAGCCCGAGGCTCTCGGGTATGAGCGGGAGGTCGTCATCGTCTTCCGAGGACAGCGCTAGAGCCTCTGCAGAGAGGCTACCCCATTCGGCGTTATCGGTTTCTAGCGCCGCTGGAACAACCTCGGCGTCTTCAATCTCTTCAATCTCTTCGAGCTCTTCGAGCTCTTCTAGTTCCTCGAGCTCTTCGAGTGATTCGTCGGTCTGGACGGCGGCCTCGGGCACGGTTCGCGGCGTCTCGACACCTTCGCTCGATTCCTCAAGCTCCTCGGCTTCCTCGAATTCATCGAGGACCTCGGTGAGGACGGGCTCGGCGCTCGCCTCTTCTACGTCCTCAAGCTCCTCGGCTTCCTCAAGCTCCTCGGCTGCCTCAAGCTCCTCGGCTTCCTCAAGCTCCTCGGCTTCCTCGACGACTTCGGCCTCGGGGACTGCGCTCGCGACCCGGGGAGCTTCGGCTCCGCTCGAAGGCCGCGCCCCCGCGGAGCCGATGACGAAGGAACCCTTGCTGAGCGCTTCCTTGAGTAGAGCCTCGAAGCGGGCCATATCGACGACGCCGGGACGCTCGCCCCGGGCCGTCATGATAGCGATGATCTCGTCCCAGGACTTGTCGATCAGAGCGTCGACGTCGGCCGCGCGCCGCTTAGCCAGGCGGCCGGCGCTCTTGCGTATGCGTTCCTTCGTCTCGCCGCGCCGAGCCTCGAGCTCGCCCCTCCAGCGGTCGATGTCCAGGTCGCCCTTGCGATCGAGGTATTCCTCGAGCAGCTCGATCTGGAAGCGCTTGATCCTGGCCGCAAGTACGGCGAAACGATCCTGGCGCAGGTTGAGGATCAGGAATAGGATCAGGTAGACGGTCACGAAGAAGGCCGACAGAAGTAGCCATCGGAAGACGTCCGGCATGGAGAACCATGAGGCCGGGACCAACCTTCCCACCAGCCCCGAGACGCCTCTCCTCGAGAAGAGCACGAACGGGCCGGATGCCTCTGCCGAGCCAATGGTTACCGGCTCGGCGTTCGGGCCGGATGACCAGATCGCCTCGACGCGCGAGACGAGCTCGCCACCACCCCACGACGGCGAGCCGAACAGGATGCCGACGTCGCCTACGGCCGAGACGTCGTCGCCGAGGGCTATGCGCCCGTCCTTGACGAGACGCTCGAGCAGCCCCGAGTACGACACGTAGAAGACGGCGGTACCGCGACGCACGTCGAAGCCGTCGACGAACGGAAAGCGGTACGCGAACGCGCGCCTTGCCGGGTCCGACGAAACGGCGACGGCGCCCCGCTCGGCTACGTCGGATGGCTCCAACGCGGCGTACGGCGCGTCCTCGGGCGCCCCGTAATCGCGGTAGACCACCCTCAGCGCCTCCGAACGGACGACGTCGGCCGGGAAGGTGCTAAAGTGGATGCGCTTGCCGTCCCGGTCGATGAAGCGGACGCCGAGGAGTCCCGGCGTCTGCTCGGAAAGTAGGCCGAAGGCCCTGGTACGATCGAAGGCGTCCTGGGCGCTCTGGTTGGTCAGGAAGCTACGCTTGACGAAGTCATTGCCGAGCAGGGCCTCGAAGCGGGCGGCGTTCGACTCGTGGTATGCGTCCGTCGACTCGAGCAGCCCGTCGACCGAGGCATCGACCGACCGCCTCACCCGTTCGTCGAAGAACCGGGTCTCGATGACCGAGAACAGCCCCGAGTACGCGAGCGCTGCGAAGCCGGCCGCCAGCACGGTCGAGACGAGTAGGCTTACTGAGGCTTTCTGCCCTACGGTCATCGCTGTCCTTACTTGCTATCTATTCGTTTCATTATCGGCATACGGGGACGTTTTATAAAGCCGCTCAGATCGTCGCTTGCCGCTCGGCGCTCGTGATCATATACTCATCCTAGACGCGAGCCAAGCTCGGCAAGCGAGTGCCCGCAGATCGAACCAGGAGACCAGATGCATATCCGAGACTTCAGCCTCAAGACGAAGGTGCTCGTACTGACCCAGGCCGGACTGGCTATCATAGCCGCGGTCATAGCGGTCATGTACGTGAGGGACATAGCCAAGGTGG
>JAKQKE010000212.1 GCA_029560805.1 Spirochaetota bacterium | reverse complement strand
AATCGATATACCCGATGACGTCGGCGAGGTCGGTCTCCTCCACGAGCTCCAGCCCGAGGCTCTCGGGTATGAGCGGGAGGTCGTCATCGTCTTCCGAGGACAGCGCTAGAGCCTCTGCAGAGAGGCTACCCCATTCGGCGTCATCGGTTTCTAGCACCGCTGGAACAACCTCGGCGTCTTCAATCTCGACAATCTCTTCAATCTCTTCGAGCTCTTCTAGTTCCTCGAGCTCTTCGAGTGATTCGTCGGTCTGGACGGCGGCCTCGGGCACGGTTCGCGGCGTCTCGACACCTTCGCTCGATTCCTCAAGCTCCTCGGCTGCCTCGAATTCATCGAGGACCTCGGTGAGGACGGGCTCGGCGCTCGCCTCTTCTACGTCCTCAAGCTCCTCGGCTTCCTCAAGCTCCTCGGCTTCCTCAAGCTCCTCGACTTCTTCGGCGTCCGTTACAACCTCGGCCTCGGGAACGGCGCTCGCGACCCGGAGCGCGCCCGACCCGCCCTGCGGCCGCGTCGCGGCGGAGCCGATCACGAAGGAGCCCTTGCTGAGCGCTTCCTTGAGCAACGCCTCGAAGCGGGCCATGTCGACGCCGCCTGGCCGTTCGCCGCGGGCCGTCATGATCGCTATGATCTCGTCCCATGACTTGTCTATCAGCGCGTCGACGTCGGCCTCTCGCCGCTTGGCCAGCCGGCCGGCGCTCCTACGTATGCGTTCCTTCGTCTCGCCGCGCCTCGCCTCGAGCTCGCCCCTCCATCGATCCATGTCCAGGTCGCCCTTGCGTTCGAGGTACTCCTCGAGCAGCTCGATCTGGAAGCGCTTGATCCTGGCCGCCAGCACGGCAAAACGGTCCTGCCTCAGGTTGAGGACGAGGAAAAGGATCAGGTAGACGGTAACGAAGAAGGCGGTCAGGAGGAGCCAACGGAAGGCTTCCGGCATGGCGAACCACGAGGCCGGTACGAGCCTGCCGACCAGCCCGGACGCGCCGCGCCTAGAGAACAGCAGGAACGAGTCCGAAGCCTCGGCTGAACCGACGGGGATAGGCTCGGCGTTCGGGCCGGCGGCCCAGATCTCGGCTACGCGCGAGACGAGCTCGTTGCCGCCCCACGACGGCGAGCCGAACAGTATGCCGCCGTCGCCGATGGCCACGGCGTCGTCGCCGAGCGCTATGCGCCCGTCCTTGACGAGCCTCTCGAGCAGGCCGGAGTACGACACGTAGAATACGGCGGTGCCGCGGCGCACTTCGAAGCCGTCGACGAACGGGAAACGGTACGCGAACGCGCGCCTGGCCGGGTCGGACGATACGGCTATCGAGCCGGAGCCGCTCCCCGAGCCCTCGGGCGGCTCCAGCGCGGCGTACGGGGCGTCGCCCGGTTCACCGTAGTCGCGGTAGACTACTCGGAGCGCCTCGGAACGCACAGCGTCGGCGGGGAAGGTGCTGAAATGGATGCGCTTTCCGTCCCTGTCTATGAAGCGGACGCCGACGAGGCCGGGCGTCTGCTCGGCGAGCAGGCCGAAGGCCCTGGTACGGTCGAACGAGTCCTGGGCGCTCTGGTTGGTCAGGAAGCTACGCTTGATGAAGTCGTTGCCGAGCAGGGCCTCGAAGCGGGCCGCGTTCGACTCGTGGTACGCGTCCGACGACTCGAGCAGCCCGTCGACCGAGGCGTCGACCGATCGCCTGACCCGCTCGTCGAAGAACCTGGTCTCTATGATCGAGAACAGCCCCGAGTACGCGAGCGCGGCGAAGCCGGCCGCCAGCACGGTTGAGACGAGTAGGCTTACTGAGGCTTTCTGCCCTACGGTCATCGCTGTCCTTACTTGATATCTATTCGTTTCATTATCGGCGTTCTGGGCCGTTTTATAAAGCCGGTTCGGCCGTCGCTTGCCGCTCCGCGGCTATGATCATATACTTCTCAGAAACGCGAGCCAAGCTCGGCAAGCGAGCGCCCGCAGATCGAACCAGGAGACCAGATGCATATCCGAGACTTCAGCCTCAAGACGAAGGTGCTCGTACTGACCCAGGCCGGACTGGCTATCATAGCCGCGGTCATAGCGGTCATGTACGTGAGGGACATAGCCAAGGTGG
>JAKQKE010000198.1 GCA_029560805.1 Spirochaetota bacterium | reverse complement strand
CTTCGTGCAGCTGGACCTCATGGCCGCGGCCGGCATGATGGCAGCCGACGAGGGCGTCGCGGCGATGCGGGCGTACTCAGCCGGGCTGGACCCCTTCTACCGAGAGATACTCTACGAGCGCTACAAGAAGGACGCGACCGGAGCGGCCCTGCTCAACTTCTTTACCGGGGGGCTCGGCTCATGGGCAATGGGCGACAAGCTGGCCGGCGGCGTGCTGACCGCCGGCGGCGTCGCCGTCATGGCCATGTCGGCACTCATGATGCCCATGGGGCTCGGCCTGGACGTCGACGTACGGGCCATGTCGAAGGCGGCGATGATCAGCGGCGCCGTCGTCGGCGTTGCCGGCGTCGCCTACCCCTACCTCTCCGCGTATCGCCGCAACGAGCGGCTCCGCGAGGCGCTGTCGTACTAAGACGAAGCGCCTCCGCTCTACCTGGGCTCCCAGCTCGACGAGGCAATGGCGCAGGCATCGCCTGACTCCGCTTCGTAGACGCCAAGGCCGAACGCCCGCGCGTCGCCGGCGCCCGGCAGGGGGAACGAGGCCGGGACCACGCGCCGGCCTTCCTTGACCTCGTGGATATAGCGGCCCTCGACGCTCGCTAGCCGATAGCCTTCGCGGACCGACGATGGCACGGCGCCGACGGCCCATTCCAGGTAGCGCACGTTGTTCACGTGGCCGTTCGTGTCGATATCGAGCGGCCGCACCTCGATGGCAGCTTCCGGGCTCGGGATGGAGACGCACGAAGCCGGCTCAGCCCCACCGGCCTTAGGCGTCCGCCGCGACGGCGAGACCGCCGGGTCCGGCCTCCAGGCTGCCAGGATGTCGCCTAGGATCGGGGCCGGCCGCCGGCGCGCGAGGTCGTAGAAGGTCCACAGCGACCAAGCCCGCCCCATCGTCGACCCGTCGTCTCCCTTAACCTCGAAGCCACGCAGGCCGTAGAACAACCTGGCGCCGGACAGCCAGGTCTCGACCGTGAAGCGCTCGCCGTAGCGCGGGTAGCGGAGCATAGAGAAGCCGCCCTCGAGCAGGATCCAGCCGAGACCCTCGCGGCGCAGGCGGAACACGTCCCAGCCGGTGTCGTCGCAGTGCGACACCGCGGTCTCCTCGAACAGCGCCATCATCGCGGCCGGCGTCGCCTCGCCGCGCTCGTCCAGCTCGCAGTAGCGCGGCTTGTAGGCCCGCGCGTGCCTCGGTGCATACTCCATGATGCCCAGTACGACGCGCAGAGCGAATCGAAAGTTGCGATCGCCGACTCATCGCGGCAATCGCCGGCCGTCGTTCGACCCGGCTCGCTGAGCTCGCGGGTCAACGGCGGCGCGTTGCGGGGCGGCGCCGTTGACCGGACGCGACTGAGTGTTGTCCGGATGCGACTGAGCATCACCCGGACGCGACTGAGTGTTGTCCGGATGCGGCCGAGCATGACTCGGCCGTCGTTGACCCGGCCCGCGATAGCTCGTGGGTCAACGGCGGCGCGCCGCGGTGACTATCGCGCCTTGCGTTTCGACAGCACGTCGAAGGCGACGGCCGCGAGGAGCACCATGCCCTTGACGAACTGCTGGATATCGCTGCCGATGCCGAGCAGGGACATGCCGTTGTTGAGCACGCCCATGACCAGGGCGCCGATGATCGCGCCGCCTATGGTGCCGATGCCGCCGCTCGCCGAGGCGCCGCCGATGTAGCAGGCGGCGATGGCGTCCAGCTCGAAGTTCTGACCGGCCAGCGGCGAGGCGGCGTTCAGCCTGGAGGCCACGGCGATGCCCGCTATCGCCGACAGCACGCCCATGTTGACGTAGGCGAGGAAGAGCACCTTGTTGGTGTTGATGCCCGACAGCTGCGCGGCTTTCTCGTTACCGCCCATGGCGTAGAGATAGCGGCCGGGGACGGTGCTCGAAGTCAGGAGGGAATAGGCTACGACGAGGGCCCCGATGATGATGAAGACGATCGGCACGCCGCGGTACGAGGCGAGCCAGAACGCCGCGAGCGCTATCACGCCGACGATGAGCGCAAGCTGGGCCGCGAACATCGGCGCGGGCGAACATTCGTAGCCGTTCCGCCTACGGCGCGCGCGCTGCCTGAGCTGCGACAATACGTAGAGAACCGCAATGACGGCGCCGGCCGCGATGGCGGTCACGTTGTACAGGGATTCCTCGTTCCCCAGGAAGTCCGGCACGAAGCCCGAGCTGATCTGCTGGAACACCTCGGGAAACGGTCCTATCGTCAGGCCCTTGAGCATGAAGGTGGTCAGGCCGCGGAAGGTGAGCATGCCCGCCAGGGTGACGATGAAGGCCGGTAGCCGCACGTACGCTATCCAGAAGCCCTGCCAGACGCCTATGGCCAGGCCGATGACCAGCGCGAAGGTTATGCCGACGCCGACGCTCAGCTTCATCGTGACGATGAAGGTTCCGCAGAGGGCGCCGACGAAGGCGACGACCGAGCCTACCGACAGGTCTATGTTGCCGCCGGTCAGGATGCACAGCGTCATGCCTATCGCCAGGATGAATACGTACGCGTTCTGGAGAACCAGGTTGGTCACATTCATCGGCACCAGGAGCACGCCCTCGGTGGTGATCTGGAAGAAGATCATGATGAACACGAGAGCGATGAGCATCGCATACTGCCGGATATTGTTCCGGAGGAAATCCTTAATGCTTCCCATTACCGTTCTCCCTGGCGCTTTGCATGATGCACTTCATGATGCCTTCCTGAGTCGCCTCGCCCCGATCGAACTCGCCGACCATCCGTCCCTCGTTCATCACGTAGACGCGGTCGGAGACGCCGAGTATCTCGGGCAGCTCGGAA
>JAKQKE010000195.1 GCA_029560805.1 Spirochaetota bacterium | reverse complement strand
GGCATGATGGTCACCATCAACCAGTCCATCGACGTCGACGCGGCGACCCTCATTGCCGCCGAGTTCGGCTACCAGGTCGAGGCCGTGACCGCCGAGTACGACGAGCTGCTGCAGCGCGTCGAGACGGAGCCGCGGAACCTGAAGCCCAGGGCGCCCGTCGTCACCGTCATGGGGCACGTCGACCACGGCAAGACGTCGCTGCTCGACGCCATCCGGCAGACCAACGTCATCGAGGGCGAGGCGGGCGGCATCACGCAGGCCATCGGCGCCTACCACGTTCACGTCAAGGACCGCGACATCGTCTTTCTCGACACGCCGGGGCACGAGGCCTTTACGGCCATGCGCGCACGCGGTGCCAGGGTGACGGACATCGTCGTCCTCGTCGTGGCGGCCGACGACGGCGTCATGGAGCAGACCGTGGAGGCCATCAACCACTCCCGATCGGCCGGCGTGCCCATCATCGTGGCCGTGAACAAGATCGACAGGCCCAACGCCACTCCCGACCGGATCAAGCAGGAACTGGCCCAGCACAACCTCATGTCCGAGGAGTGGGGGGGCGACGCGCTCTTTGCCCACATCTCGGCGAAGAAGAAGATCGGCATCGAAAACCTGCTGGAGCTCATTCTCCTGCAGGCCGACGTTCTCGAGCTGAAGGCCGACCCGGACCGCCCGGCCCGCGGCATCGTCATCGAGGCCAAGCTCGACAAGGGCCGCGGCCCCGTGGCGACGGTGCTCATCCAGGAAGGGACGCTGCGCGAGGGCGACGCCTTCTCCGCCAGGACCGAATACGGGCGCGTGCGCGCCATGATCGACGACCAGGGCCGGCGCGTCAAGGCGGCGGGGCCCTCCATGCCCGTGGAGGTCATCGGCTTCTCCAGCGTGCCGCAGGCGGGCTCCGAGTTCATCGGCGTCGAAGACGAGAAGAAGGCCAGGAACATCAGCGAGTACTGGATCCGCAAGGAGCGCGAGAAGGAGCTGGCGGCATCCTCCAAGATCACCCTGGAGCAGCTCTACCAGCGGATCAAGGAAGGCGCCAAGGAGCTCAACGTCATCCTCAAGGCCGACGTGCAGGGCTCTCTCGAGGCCCTGACGGAGGCGCTCCACAAGCTCTCCACCGACGAGATCAAGCTGAAGCTCATCCACAGCTCCACGGGCGCCATCACCGAGACGGACGTCATGCTGGCCTCGGCCTCCGACGC
>JAKQKE010000171.1 GCA_029560805.1 Spirochaetota bacterium | reverse complement strand
CCGATCCCGAGTTCAGGCGAGCCCTGCTCGAGGCCCCCGACGGCGCCGCCCTTGCCGGCCTGATCATCGGCGCCGACCAGGCCTGAGGAACCGGACCCGAGGCCCGGCTTGACATGCGCGCCGCCTTTCAGGTATAAACCTCCCGTCAGGCGCGCCCCCGGGCCGCCCGACGAACTGCCCGCGGCGATGGTGGAATTGGCAGACACGCTAGCTTGAGGTGCTAGTGCCGAGAGGCATGGAGGTTCAAGTCCTCTTCGCCGCACGAAATAAAAACCCCGACCGAAAGGTCGGGGTTTTTGTTTTGGATCAGCGGCGGAGAGGACTTGTGGCGCGGCCGCCGGCCGGCGGCCGTCCAACCTATTCCTCTCGATCGCGCGCGAAGCGCGCTACCGTAGCGAGCGCCGAGCGAATGCGAGGATGAGCGCCCATGGATGTCGCCATGCGCGATAGCGCATACGACAGTACTTTTCGTCTCGACAACAACGTGTACTCACGTTGATGGGCGCGGAAGCGAGCGAAGGCGCCCGTAGGCACGAGGCAGGATGCCGAGCGCCGGAGGGAAAGTCCTCTTCGCCGGTACCCACAGCCCGCGATTGACCTGCGCCAGCCAGGTCGAATCGCGGCCCGCGATCGCCGCGATGAGCCCGCGATCGCCGCGATGAGCCCGCGATCGCCGCGATGAGCCCGCGATCGCGTGCTTCGCCGCCGCATCGATATGGCGACCACCGCCCCTCTTGCTGTATACTTATCGCGTATGACTAATCATCGTTCATCTATTCGGTTCGCGTGCGCCGCCATCGAGGCCATGCTGGTCGCTCTCATCGCCTCCTGTTCCTCCGTTCCAGCGCCGGCGGCAAGCTGCGGCGAGGCCGTATCGCCGGCCGACTTGTCCGGAACCGCATGGCTTCTGACCGGCTATAGGTACGGCGACCGGTCCGTGGCGCTGGACAGAGCGTCGATGGACGCGGCCGGAGACGGTGACGCGTTCAGCCTGTCGTTCGACGGCGGCAGGGTAGGGGGCGTCGCCTCGTGCAACCGCTATTTCGGCGAGGCGGCCTCGGGCGGCCCCGGGGGCCTCTCGATAACGGGCCTCGCCAGCACCAAGATGGCCTGTCTCGACGAACCGTACGGTCTCTCCGAGTACGAATTCTTCGTGGCGCTGTCGGTCGCCACGGGCTGGGATCTGGCTAACGGAGCGCTCACGCTCAGCGGGCGGGCCGCCGACGGCACGGCCGTCGAGCTCGCCTTCTCGTCGCCTGGGCGATAGCTAGGCGGACGTCAACCAATGAAATTCGTCACGAAGCATTTCTATACGGTATTCGTCGCCTCGATGGCCATACTCTGCGCGGCGAGCGCAGGAACCGCCTTCTGGGCGGTCCGCCGCGCCGAGGGCATGAACGCGGCCTTGGTCCAGGAGCGCATCTACGAGTTCAAGCGTACGTTCCTGCGGGATACGGTGCGGAACATGATACGCGATATCGACCGCCTGCGAGACTACAACCTGCGGCGCGCCCGGGAGGATCTGGATCCGCTGACGGACGAAGCCTGGGCCGACCGCGAGACCAAGGCGACGATAGCCGACGTCATCCGCTCCAAGTCGTTCGAGCACGACGGCTATATCTGGGTCAACGAGGTGCTCGACTGGTCGGGCGGCGACGGCTACGCCGTCAGGCGCGTCCACCCGAACCTCGTCGATACCGAGGGCTGCCTCCTGTCGACGAAGGCCACCGATATCAAGGGCAACACCCCGTACCTGACCGAGCTCGAGGGCGTCAGGGAGCATGGCGAGCTGTTCTACCGATACTACTTCAAGCGCATGGGTAGCGACGAGGTATCCGAGAAGCTGACCTACGCGGCGCTCTATCCCGACTACGACTGGATCGTGGCTATGGGCATGCACGTCGACGATATCGAGACCTATACCCTGACCGTGCGTGAGGCCGCCTCGGACTTCAACGCTCGCGTGATTGCGCTGGTCGTCGTCCTGCTCGTGCTGTTCTTTGGCCTCGGCGTGGCCCTGCTCATCGTGGCGGGCCGCAGGTTCATGGACGCCTCGGCCCGGGCGATACGCACGGAGGCCAATATCGATCCGCTGACCGGCGCCCTGAACCGCCGCATAGGCGACCGCTATTTCTCCGACGCCTTCAGGGCCTTCCGCTACGGCAAGCCGTCGCCCCTCGTCCTGTCCATCGACCTGGACGACTTCAAGCGCGTCAACGACGCCTACGGCCATGACGCGGGCGACGTCGTGCTCCGAGCCGTCGTCGAGCGCGTCAAGCAGACGATGCGCGCGAGCGATTTCCTGTTCCGCTGGGGCGGCGAGGAATTCCTCCTGGCGTACTCGGGCGTCTCGCCCGACGAGGCGGCCAGGCTCGCCGACAGGCTCAACCGCGCCGTCGCGTCGACCCCGATACGGCTCCGGCCAGCGGAACCGGCGGGGTCTCCCGAGTTAGTCGTCAGCGTATCGGTCGGCGTCTCCTGGTTCGGCCATGCGGATGGCTCGTACGCCGACGCCATCGGCCGCTGCGACCGGGCCCTCTATCGGGCCAAGGCGGCCGGCAAGGACCGTGCCTTCGTCGAGCCCCCAGGGGCCTAGGCGGCCCTCATGCCGGCACGGGGCCCCGTCGCTCGCGTCCGCGAGCCGCGTTCGAAGCCCGCCCGAAGGCCTCGATGCAGGTCTCGAGGATCTGCACGTAGCCGCGCTCGGCCTTGCCCGCGGCGTCCAGGGCCAGGAGCTCGGCCGCGTAGGCGGCCACGAAGCCGTCATCGCGGCCGCCGAGCAGCTTGCGCGACGCGAGGATGTACAGCTGCCGGGGCGGCATCGGCAGGTCGGCCAGCGCCGACTCGAGCGGGCTGAAATAGGTTTCCATCGGCGACCTCCTGGCCGCGCGTCGGCGGCTACTACCACTATCGGCGCGATCCGGGTCGCGGTGAAGGGCGCTCGCCTTAGGTCGACGATATGCCCGCACGAAAAGGCCCGCCCCAAGGGGCGGGCCTCGAGCCGTTCCTATCGGATACGTAGCGGCCGCCCGAGTCGGTCCTCGGGGCGGCCCGATGGGCCTACCGCGAGCGGTACCAGGCCTCGTCCCCGTCGTCGATGCGCGAGGCGTAGTCGGCGAACAGGTTCGGCGCGAAGCGCAGGGCCTCGAGCAGCACCCAGCGGCGCGCGTCGGTCCAGGAGGCGCCGAGCGCCACGTAGCGTTCGTAGGCCTGGACGTAGGTCTCGGCTATCAGCCGCTTGGACAGCTCGTTCGGCGCCTTGGCGTCGAAGGGCAGCTTGTAGATCTTGATGGCCAGGCCGGGCTCGATTCGCTCGGGGTTGGAGATCGCCTCCTTATTGGTCAGGTAGACGATGGGCCAGTAGCGATAGTCGCCGTACGCGGCCTCGGACACCGCCTTGAGGGTGTCGCCGGAGACCACCGCGTAGTCCTCCTGCGCGTTGGCCTTGAGGCTCTCGATGCCCGGCCCCATGTCGGCCGACGCCACCGTCGACGCGGCCCCGACCGCGGCCTGGGTCACGGTCTGCTGTCCGAACGCCGCCGCGGCCAACGCCAGCAACGCTAACGATACCAGAACGATTCGTTTCAT
>JAKQKE010000163.1 GCA_029560805.1 Spirochaetota bacterium | reverse complement strand
GCCCACGAGCTGGGCCACGCCTACCACTGCGAGGCGATGCGGGACATCCCGCTCGCCGAGTCCGAGTATCCGATGGCGCTGGCCGAGACCGCGAGCACCTTCGCCGAGACCGTCCTCGGCGAGATGCTCGCCTCCGAGGCCGGGAACGACGCCGAGCGGCTCGAGCTGGCCTGGTCCGACGCCCAGGACGCGGCCACCTTCCTCGTCAACATACCCGCACGTTTCGAGTTCGAGAGCCGCTTCTACGAGCGCCGCCCGTCCGGTCCCGTCGGCCCTGACGAACTGTGCGCCATCATGCGCGACGCCTGGGCCGAGTGGTACGGCGACGCCCTGAGCGAGTACGACCAGTGGTACTGGGCTTCCAAGCTGCATTTCCACAAGACGGCCGTCAGCTTCTATAACTACCCGTACTCCTTCGGTTACCTGTTCAGCCTCGGCGTCTACGCCCGCCGGCCCGAACTCGGCGAGCGCTTCCACGAGGCCTACGTCGCCATGCTCCGCGACACCGGCCGCATGGAGGTCGAGGAGCTGGCCTCCCGCCACCTGGGCGTCGACCTATCCCGACCCGACTTCTGGCGCTCCAGCGTCGCGATCATCGAGCAGAAGGTAGAGCGATTCGAGGAGCTGTCGCGACACGCCGCCCCTTGATGCTCGGGCTACCTACCAGCCGCCGCCGTTAACCCGCCAGCGCGGCGAGTCAGGTACAACGCCTGTCGGCGAGCGCGATCCTCTCGGCGGGCCCTGTCCACGAGGCGGGCCCTGTCCACGAGGCGGAACCCTCGCTGCGCCAGGCGGAACCCTCGCTGCGCGAGGCCTTTGCACGGGCGATCCTTGTGACGAGTACGTGATGCACCGTGGCAAGTACGTGATGCACCGTGACGAGTACGTGATACTTAGTTATTAGGATATAGCGCTTAATGCCTGGTTCGACCTACTCAAGGACGATGCATAGATGCAGTAAGGCAAAACCCAGCCGCGCTATGCCAGGTTCGTGATGCTCAAGCATGAATCCGTGCTACATCATCGCAAAGACATGATGCGGAGTCGCCGGAATGTGATGCTCAAGCATGAATCCGTGCTACATCATCGCAAAGACGTGATGCGGAGTCGCCGGAACGTGAGCTGGAGTCGCCGGAACGTGATGCGGAGTCGCCGGAACGTGAGCTGGAATGCCTGGGCGCTGACTTGGACTCATGCGGACGCGGTCGTACTTGATTGATTCGTCTCTCCGACGCCGAATGGGAGCGTTGGCGCGCTCCTCTACGTCGAGCGGAACGTCCGGCGGGGCGACGACGCAGACGCCTCGCCGCGTATCTACTCAGCCGTTTCTTGCGAGACAAGGGTGGATGCGAGGCGCGACGCCGGATGGGAGCGAAGGCGTACTCCTGTACGTCGAGGGCAGCGTCCCGCGGCGCGACGACGCAGACGTCTCGCCTCGCAAGAAAAGCTATTCTTCGTGCTTCGAGGCGGCCTTCTCCCGCTTCTCCTTGCGCTTCTCCAGTAGCGTCTTCTGGGCTTTCTTCTTCGGTTCCTTGGCTTGCTTGCTCTTCTCCGCCATATGAATCCTCCTGGGTTGGGCCGTAGTCATGAACGGCCGAGTTACCGGATATAGTATACCCCGCTCTCGGTACGGCGGCAACGGAGGGGCGTGAAGACGGGCCGCTCGAGGCTTGCGGATCGACCGGCGATCCGCTACCTTTAGCGACGATGCGTAGTTTGTTCTCCGTCGACATGCTTACCCTGTTCCCTTACGTCGCTTCCGGCGGATTCTCCCTCGGGCTGGTCCTCATCGCCCTGCTCAACGGCAAGCGCAGGGACGAGGTAACCTGGTTCGTGGCGGTGCTCGCGCTCGAGGCGGCCTGGGCGGCGACCTTCCTGCTCGAGGTGATGGCCTCGACGACGGCCGCCAAACTGGTCTGGGACGCGCTACACTGGCCGCTGATAGTGGCGACCGATGCGTCCATCCTGCTGTTCGCTCGAGCCTACGTGGATCCGGTCGGCTCCAGGCACGGCTCGGCGTTGTTCGCCGCGCTGTACATACCGGCGGCGCTGGGCCTCGTCGGCGCCATAGCGGCCATCTTCGGCTTCCCGGGCTTCCTGTACGAGAAGGTCGGCGGCAGCGTCCTGCCGTTCACCCAGCTCGCGGCCGTGCCGTCGGTATTCACCAAGGGCCTGCTGTTCTATGGCTACGCCCTGTTCATAGCCGCCTGCGTCGTCCTGGCTTCGCGCGCTGCCTCCAAGGGGCTCCGCCGTTCCCCCGGCATCGTGATCGTGCTGGCGGGTTTCCTGGTGCAGCTCGGCACGACCCTGGCGGCCGTAGTCACAAGCGCGCGTAGCGGGAGCGTCCTGTCGTCGCCCCTGTGGGCCACGTTGCGCAACCTGCTGGTCGTCTACGGCCTGTTCGGCGAGCGCCTGATCGGCCCGCTCGACAACGCGAGGCACGCGGTCATGGACACGCTGCTCGACCCCGTGTTCGTGCTCGGCAAGGACGAGAAGGTCGTCGACTGCAACTCCGCCGGCCAAACGCTGCTCGGCGCCGGCTCAGCGGATATTATAGGAAAGCCGGCCCGCTCCCTGTTCGAGCGATGGCCCCCCGAGGTCTCCGCCGCTCTCAGCTTTCCCGAGGCCGAGACCGAGCTCGACCTGCCCGACCGCGACGGCGCGCCGAGCCGCAGCTACAGGATAACCGTCGCCTCGAGTTCGCCAGGCGATCGCTTGAACGCCTGGAAGCTGCTCGTGTTCAACGATATCTCCGGCCAGAAGCGCGACGCCCGCGACCTGGCGGCCAGCAACGATGAGCTGGAGTTTTGGGTCAGGCAGCGGACCGCGGCGCTCAGGCAGGAGGTCGCCCAACGTACCGCCGCCGAGAACCGCCTGCGCGAGTTGAACGAGGAGATGGCCAAGACCCAGAAGGAGATCCTCTGGACCCTGTCGGAGGTGGTGGAGAGCCGTAGCCGCGAGACCGCCTACCACGTGATCCGCGTCGGCGAGTACGCGAGGATACTCTCTAAGGCCTACGGGCTGTCCGCGGAGGAGGTCGACATCATCACGGCCGCGGCGCCGATGCACGACGTGGGCAAGATAGCGATCCCCGACTCGATATTGTCCAAGCCGGGCCTCCTGACCGACGACGAGCGCGAGGTGATGAAGCGCCACACCGTCATCGGCAAGGAGATACTCAGCACGTCGACGCGCCCCCTCTTGCGCGCCGCCGCCATCATTGCGCTCGAGCACCACGAGCGTTGGGACGGCAAGGGCTATCCGCTCGGCAAGGTGGCCGCCGATATCAGTCTGTCCGGGCGTATCGTCTCGCTCTGCGACGTGTTCGACGCGCTGTTCACCAAGCGCGTGTACAAGGACGCCTGGCCGCTCGAGAAGGTATTGGCCCTGTTTAAGGAAGAATCCGGCGGCGCCTTCGAACCGCGCCTCGTCGATATCCTGTTCGAGCACATCGACGACTTCATCGACGTGACGAAGCGCTTCAAGGACGAGCCGGCCCCGGCGCTGCCCTTGGCCTGACCGGGCGCCGGGCCGGCGTTCGTTGCGAAGCGACTCGGCAGGTGATATAGTCGATCCCCGATGAGCATCAAAAAAGCCGTATCCCTAGTCGCGGCGATTCTCGCGGTCGCGTCCGCCTGGCCGTCGCCATCGTCGTCGCCATCGTCGTCGCCATCGTCGGCCGTCGTCGACTTGACGGCGGTGGACCTGACTGAAGCCGTGCGCCTCGACGCCTCCTGGGCCATCTACTGGAACCGCTTCGTCGATCCGGCGGCATTCGAGGTCGGGGAGGCGCCGCTACCCGACGCCTACGTACCGATGCCCGCCCTCTGGACGAGCTACGGGCCGGGCTTCGACTCGGTCGGCTACGCGACCCTGCAGCTGAGCCTCGTCGGGCTCGAGCCCGGCCGGCGCTACGGGCTCAAGGCCTCGGCTTTCCAGAGCGCCGCGTCGCTCTACGCGGGCGGTCGCCTGGTCCAGGCCCACGGCCGGCCCGCGCGTACGGCCGCCGACGAGGAACCGGCCTGGCGCTCGCTCGTCTCGCCGCTCGAGGCCGACGAGACGGGGCGCCTCGAGCTCGTGCTGCACGTGTCGAATTTTAGCGACCGCTCGGGCGGCACCCACGCCAGTCTCGCGTTCGGCGACCTGGCCGCCGTCGCGCGCGAGCGTGAGCGGGCGGTGGCCTACGAACTGTTCATGTGCGGCGCCATCCTGGTGATGGGGGCCTACTACCTGGGCCTCTTCGCCTTTCGGCGCAAGGAGCGCGCGGCTCTCTGGTTCGGGCTCCTGTGCGTCACGCTCGCCGTCCGCGTGCTCCTGTACGACGAGTTCTACCTCGTCTCCATTTTCCCCTCGCTCGGCTTCAGGACCCTGTTCGCGCTCGGCTACTTGAGCTTCACCGCGGCGGTCGCCTGCGTAGCCGCCTTCGTACGGGCGACCTTCCCCGGCGAGTTCCCGCGCTGGGCGACGATAGGGGCGGTCGCGGCGTCGGCCGCCTACGCGCTCTTCGTGATCGTCGCGCCGACCAGGCTGACGTCGCTGGCGCTACCGGCCTTCCAGGCCTGCGCCCTGGCCGTCGGCCTGGCCTGCGCCGTCGCCATAGCCCTGGCCGTCGCGAGGAAGCGTCCGGGCGCCGGGCTGTTCGGCCTCGGGTTCCTGGCCATCTTCGGCACGGCGGTCTACGACATATTCGTCACGGCCGGCGTCGTCCACGGCGCCTTCGCGTCCCAGGTCGGCATGCTCGCCTTCCTCTTCGCGCTGTCGCTGATCCTGACGCGGCGCTACGCCGGCGCCTTCTCCGCGGCCGAGGCCCTGTCCGACGACCTGGCCAGGGTGAACAAGTCGATGGAGCGCTTCGTCCCGAAGGAGTTCCTCGGCTTCCTCAAAAAGCGCAGCCTCGAGGAGATCGAGCTCGGCGACTCCAGTTCCGAGGAGATGGCCGTGCTCTTCGTCGACGTTCGCTCGTTCTCCAGGATGGCCGAGGACTCGACGCCCGAGGCCACCTTCTCGTTCATCAACGAATACCTGGCCAGGGTGGGGCCGGCCGTCAGGGACCACGGCGGCTTCATCGACAAGTACCTGGGCGACGGTTTCATGGCCCTGTTCCCGGGCGGGGCCGAGCCGGCCCTGCGCTGCGCCCTCGACGTACAGGCGAGGGTGGCGGCCTACAATCTGGAACGCGAGGCCCAGGGGCGGAAGCCTATCCGGGTCGGCGTGGGCATGCACGCCGGCCGCCTGATGCTCGGCACGATAGGCGAGAGCCGGCGCATGGACGGCACGGTCGTCTCCGACGCGGTCAACGTGGCCAGCCGTCTCGAGGGCGTCTCCAAGGAATACGGCTTGGGCATCGCCGCGAGCGAGTGCGTGCTCAAGGAGCTGAGCGACCCGACCGCGTTCAGGATGCGCTTCATCGGCAAGGTCAGGGTCAAGGGCAAGGTCGAGCCGGTGTCGGTCTTCGATATCTACGAGGGCGACCCGGACGAGCTGCGTTCCAGGAAGGACCTGACCCGAGCGGCCTTCGAGCGCGGCATCGAAGCCTTCCATGAGCACCGCCTCGGCGACGCCCGCACGCTATTCAGCCAGGTACTGGCGACCATCCCCGACGACGGGGCCGCCCTGCGCTACCTGAACGCCATCGGGGAGCGCGACCCGGCCTAGCGCGCCGGGTCGCGCCGCGCTACTTATAGCGCCGCGCTCGCTATAGCGCGAAGTTACCGTTCGTGAAGACGGGGACTTCGGAGCCGTCGGCCATCACGCCGACTATCTCGAGATCCTTGGAACCGACCATGAAGTCGACGTGGATCAGCGAGTCGTTGACGCCGGCGGCGAGCAGCTCCTGCTTGCTCATCTCGGGGCCTCCGGCAATGCAGGTCGGGTAGGCCTTGCCGAGGGCGAAGTGGCACGAGGCGTTCTCGTCGAACAGCGTGTTATAGAACAGGATGCCCATCCTCGAGATCGGCGACTCGTAGGGCACGAGGGCCACCTCGCCGAGCCTGCGCGCGCCTTCGTCGGTGTCGAGCATCTCCTTGAGCACCTCGGCGCCCTTCCTCGCGCCGAAGTCGACGACGACGCCGTCCTCGAGGCGGAACCAGAAGTCCTCGACCAGGTTGCCGTTGTAGTTGAGGGGCATGGTGCTGACGATCCTGCCGTTCGCGCCGTCGCGGCGCGGCATCGTGAAGACCTCCTCGGTGGGCATGTTGGCCACGAAGGCGTAGGTCTCGGCGGCGCCGACGATATCGTCCCCGCCGCCGAACCAGACGTGGCCGGCAGGCAGGGCTATCGTAAGGTCGGTGCCGGCCGCGTTACGGTAGCGCAGGGCCTTGAAGGCGTGGCCGTTCAGGAAGGCGAGCCTAGCGTTCAGAGCGGCCTGGTGGGCGCGCCACGCGGCGACCGGGTCGGCCTGGTCGACGCGGACCGTCTTGGCTATAGCGTCCCAGAGGGCCTCCATGGCCTCGGGGCCGGACTTGCCCGGGAAGACCTTGCGGGCCCAGGCCTCGGTCGGCACCGACGCGACGCACCAAGCGTTGCGGTTGCTCATCAGCCGGGAGCGGTAGTGCTCGAGCGCCACGTTGTTGGCCTTGTTCTTGCGGCTGATACGCTTGGGGTCGACGCCCTTCATCAACTCGGGGTCGGAAGCGGCGATGCTGACGAAGGCGGCCCCGGCGTCGGCGTAGCCGTCGGAGAAGACCCGTAGCCACTCGGGCGACTCGTCGAAGATCTCGTCCGGGGCCAGGTCGTAGGTGACGCGGGCCGACTTCTCGTCGTTCCAGCGGAAGACCACCTCGCGGGCGCCGGCCTCGTAGGCTTCCTTCTGGATCGAGCGGGCGAAGTCGGCGCATTCGATAGGCGAACTGACGACGAGGGTCTGGCCTTTCCGTAGGTTGACGCCGACTCGGACCACGAGCCTGGCGTATTGATCGATCGCATTCATTGAGACTCCTTTATTCGGGCGCGAATACGATACCACGATTCGGGCCTTTGCACAGCCGCCAGCTTTTTGGTACAGTATCCGCTACGAGAAGCATCGGAGGCACCTACCCATGAAAGCCGTCGAACTGGCCAAGGCCTACGACCCAAAGGAATTCGAGGACCGCGTCTACGAGGCCTGGCAGGCTGAAGGGCATTTCAAGCCCGTCGCGCCCAATGGGAAACAGCCGTTCGTCGTCGTCATTCCCCCTCCGAACGTAACCGGCGTACTGCACATGGGCCACGGCCTGAACAACTCGATGCAGGACATACTCGTGCGCTTCCACCGCATGAACGGCCAGCCGACGCTCTGGCTGCCGGGCACCGACCACGCCGGTATCGCCACCCAGCACGTCGTCGAGAAGAAACTGCGCGCCCAGGGGATAGACCGCCGAGAGCTCGGCCGCGAGAAGTTCGTGGAGGAGACCTGGAAGGTCACGAACGAGCACCACGACGTGATCAAGAAGCAACTAGAAAAGATAGGCTCCTCCTGCGACTGGGGGCGCGAGCGCTTCACGCTCGACGACGGCCTGTCCAAGGCCGTGCGCGAGGTGTTCGTGACGCTGTACGAGCGCGGCCTCGTGTATAAGGGCGAGTACCTGGTCAACTGGTGCCCGTCCTGCGGCACCGCGCTGTCCGATGACGAGGTCGAGCACGCCGACGAGGCGGGCGCCATGTACCACATACGCTACGAGATCGTCGACCCTCCGGCCGGCGGCCCGACCCACATAGAGATAGCGACCACGCGGCCCGAGACCCTGCTCGGCGACACGGCCGTCGCCTACCACCCGGACGACGAGCGCTACCAGGCGCTGGCCGGCGCCAAGCTCAGGCTGCCGCTGACCGACCGCGTCATCCCCATGGTCGCCGACGCCTACGTCGACCGCGAGTTCGGCACTGGCCTCGTCAAGATTACGCCGGCCCATGACCCGAACGACTTCGAGGTCGGCAGAAGGCACGACCTGCCGCGCGTCAATATCCTCAACCCGGACGGCACGCTCAACGATACCTGCCCCGAGAAGTACCGCGGGCTCAAGGCCAAGGACGCGCGCGAGCTGGTCGTCGCCGACCTCGAGGCCCTCGGCCTGTTCATCAAGAAGGAGCCTATCACCCACGCGGTCGGCCACTGCTACCGCTGCCACTCGGTCGTCGAGCCCTTCCTGTCCAAGCAGTGGTTCGTCAGGATGAAGCCGCTGGCCGACAAGGCGCTCGCCGCCTGGCGAGCCGGAGACGTGCGCTTCTACCCCCAGCGCTGGGAGAACACCTACGAGAATTGGCTGACGAACATACGCGACTGGTGCATCAGCCGCCAGCTGTGGTGGGGCCATCGCATCCCGGCCTGGCACTGCGCCCACTGCGGCAAGGACGTCGTCGCCCGCGAGGAGCCGCTCGAGTGCCCCTTCTGCAAGTCGACCGAGCTGGCCCAGGACGAGGACGTGCTCGACACCTGGTTCAGTAGCTGGCTCTGGCCCTTCAGTACGCTCGGCTGGCCCACCGAGACCGCGGACCTCAGGAAGTACTACCCGACCTCGACGCTCCTGACCGGCTTCGACATCATCTTCTTCTGGGTGGCCAGGATGATCATGGCCGGCCTCGAGTTCACCGGCCAGGTACCGTTCCGCGACGTCTGCATGACCACGCTGGTGCGCGATAAGCAGGGCCGCAAGATGAGTAAGTCGCTGGGCAACGGCATCGACCCGCTCGAGATCGTCGACGAGTACGGCGCGGACGCCCTGCGCTTCACGCTGGCCTTCCTCTATACCTCGACCCAGGACATCCTGATCAACAAGGACGACTTCAAGCTCGGCAGCAAGTTCGCCAACAAGGTCTGGAACGCCAGTCGCTACATCCTGATGAACCTCGAGGGCCGAGAGCTGGTCGCCGAGCCGGCCCTGAACGACGCGGACCTGTGGATTCGCGCCAGGCTGCGCTCGGCCGCGTCGCAGATACGCGAGGCCCTCGCCTCGTACCGCTTCAACGACGCCGCCGGAGCCGCCTACGAGTATTTCTGGAACGACTTCTGCGACTGGTACGTCGAGGCGACCAAGCTGTCCACCAGGTCGGATTCCGACGCCGAGAAGGACCGGGCGGTGACTGTGCTGCTCGGCGTCCTCGAGGAATCGCTGGCGCTCCTGCACCCCTTCCTGCCCTTCGTCACCGAGGAGATCTACGGCAAGCTACCGAACGCTCGCGGGCGCCTGATAGCCAAGCCCTATCCCGACGGCGACCCGGCCTGCGCCGCCTCCGATCCCGAGCTCCTGGCGCGCTTCGCCGCCCTCAAGGAGCTGGTCACGCTGGTCCGCAGCCTCAGGAGCGAGTTCGGCATAGCGCCGGAGCAGCGCCTCAGGCTGGCGCTGCGCTTCGACGATGGCTTCGACGGCGGCGAGTTCATACGCCGCAACGCCGGGCTCGCGGCCATGCTCGCCGGCGCCTCGGGCATCGAGTATGTGTCGGCCAAGGCCGCCGGCGCGCTCGCCCTGGCCGGCCGGGACTTCGAGGTATACGTGTACGCCCGGGAAGCGGTCGACGTCGCCCAGTTGGCGGCGCGGTTCTCGAAGGAGGCCCAGAAGGAGCGCCAATATGCCGAGCGTACCCGGGCCAAGCTGGCCAACGAGGCCTTCGTATCGAGCGCTCCAGCCGATATCGTGGAGAAGGAGCGCCAGAAGCTTAGGGAGGCGGAGATACGGGCCGCGAAGCTCGAGAAGTACCTGGCGGACTTGGCGTAGGAGGTCGGATGGATAGGAAGGGGCGGCCACTTCGCCCCGCGGCGAAGCCTCCGCGGGCCGCGACGATGGCCGAGGAGGAGATGATACGCCTCAAGAGCATGCACCTGGCGCCCTATATCCAGCTGGCCACCGCGCTCATAGGTAAGCAGCGCCGCTCTGGCGGCAACATGTTCCGCCACCAGATAGACACCTTCGCCATCCTGATGGATTACGGCTACATCGACTCGGTGCTACTCAAGGCGGCCGTCATCCACGACCTCGTCGAGGACGTACCCGATTTCGACCGCGAGCGCATCCTCGAGATAGACGAGGAGAGCCAGGAAGTCTACCAGCTCGTGCTCGAGGTGACCAGGCGCGCGGTCGAGAACAAGCAGGAATTCCTGGCGCGTATCCTGGAGTACGGTAGTCCGCGGGCTCTCGTACTCAAGAGCGCCGACAGGATCAGCAACATGATATCGCTGGGCTACACCACCGATACGGCCTTCGTGCGTCGGTATTGCGACGAGACGGAGCGTTTCGTGTTCCCGATAGCCGATAAGGCCAATACAACCATGCTGGCGGAGCTCGTCGAGCTCGTCGCCACCCGCCGGGACTACCTGGCGCGATGCTTCGAGATATAAGCCAAGGAGACGACATGAGCAAGGAATGGACCAAGGCGACCATCGCCAAGACGATCGATCACACCCTCTTGAAGGCGATAGCCACCGAGCAGCAGGTACGCGAGCTGTGCGTCGAGGCCAAGGCCAACGGCTTCGCCAGCGTCTGCGTCAACCCGCGCTGGGTGCCGCTCTGCGCCAAGGAGCTCCAGAACTCGAAGGTGCTCGTCTGTACCGTGATAGGCTTTCCGCTGGGCGCGAACGCCACCGAGACCAAGGCCGCCGAGGCCGCCCTCGCCGTCAAGCAGGGCGCCGAGGAGGTCGACATGGTCATCAACCTCGGGGCGGCCAAGGCGGGCGACTGGAAAGAGGTCGAGGAGGACATCCGCATGGTGGTCAAGGCGGCCGGCAAAGCGACGGTCAAGGTGATCATCGAGACCTGCTACCTGACCGACCCGGAGAAGGTCAAGGCCTGCGAGGCGGCGGCCAGGGCCGGGGCGCACTTCGTCAAGACGAGCACCGGCTTCGGCACCGGCGGGGCCAGCGCCGACGACGTGCGGCTCATGAAGAAGGCCGTCGGCGACCGGCTCAAGGTCAAGGCCTCGGGAGGCATCCGCAGCTACCACGACGCCATCCAGATGCTCGACGCCGGTGCCGATCGGCTCGGCGCGTCGTCGGGCGTGGCCATCGTCAGCGAGCTGCCCGAGTAGGTCGCTTTAGTCGCCAGCTACGGCCTGAAACGGGTTATACTGTCCGCGGAGGAACGCCATGAAGCATCGCCGTCTCGTAGCCATCGCGCTGGCCCTGACCCTGGCATTGTCGTCCTGCGGCGGTAACGATCGCGCCGTCGCCACCGCCAAGCGAGCCAAACCGACGATAGGCATGGTCTTCGACATCGGCGGCCGCGACGACGCATCGTTCAACCGTTCGGCCTACGACGGCCTCGCGATGCTGGCCCGGGACTCCGGCGGCCGCATCGAGGGCGACCCGGACGCCGACTTCGGCGACGCGCTCGACATCCGGGTGCTCGAGTCAAAGCATGGCGGCGTCGACCGCGAGCAGCTCCTGCGCAGCCTGGCCGAGGACGGCCGGGACCTGGTGATAGCCGTAGGCTTCCTGTTCGCCGATTCCATCGGCTCGGTCGCCAGCGATTATCCTGAAACGCATTTCGTCATCATCGACGGCACCGTGCCCGATCTGAACGCCTCCTCGAGCGTGACCTGCGTCGACTTCGCCGAGCACGAGGGCTCGTTCCTGGTCGGGGCCTACGCCGGTCTCCTGGCCGCCGCGGCCGGGCCCGACGCCCGCGTCGGCTTCGTCGGAGGCATGGACACGCCGATGATACGGCGCTTCCTGGCCGGCTACACGGCCGGGGCCGCTTTTATCAACCCGGCCCTCAGGGCTCCAGGCCGCGTCGTCTCGGCGTTCGTGGCCAGGGACGCGAGCGGCTTCGACGATCCGGCCCGCGGCGCCGAGATGGCTTCCATGCTGTTGCGCGTCAACTCGAAGGTGATCTTCCACGCCGCCGGCGCCTCGGGCCGCGGCGTGTTCGAGGCGGCCGGCCGCTTCGACGCCAAGGCCATCGGCGTCGATTCGGATCAGGCGGCCATCCTGGCCTCGTCCGGCTCAGCCGCGGACGCCCAGTTGTCCAAGCTCGTCGTCACCTCGATGCTCAAGCGGGTCGATAGGGCCGTCTACGCGCTCGGCCAGGAGCTCGTCGCCGGCGTCAGGATCCCGGGCGGCTATCGCACCTTCGGACTCGCCGAGGGCGGAGTCGGCTACGTCGCCGCCGGCCTACCGGCGGACGCCGTGACGACGCTCTCCGACCTGGCCAGGCGCGTCACCTCCGGCGAGATCGTCGTGCCCTCGAACGACCAAGCCTTGGCCGATTTCGTGGCCGTATTGCGCTGATACGGCGCTCGCGATACGCTCAAAAAGGTGTAATACCGACTTGCACTGAATCGCGTAAGGGGTTACTATCGAGTTCCACATTTTCGCGATAGCGAAAAAGTAAAGGAGTTAGTATGAAGTATCGAACTTTCTTCGCCGTGCTTCTCATCGCCGCGCTCGCCTTCACCGGTTGCGCCAAGGAAGAGAAGGCCGCTCCGGTCGCCGCCAAGCCGGTGTTCAAGGTCGGCCTCGTAACCGATCTCGGCGGTATCGATGACAAGTCCTTCAACCAGGGGACCTGGGAAGGCGTCATCCGTTTCGGCGAGGAGAATGGTCTCGTCAAGGGAACCGACTATAAGTATCTCCAGTCCGGCGCCGAGGCCGACTACGTGCCGAACCTCAGCACCTTCGCCGACGAGAAGCTCGACCTGATCGTCGCGCCCGGCTTCCTCTTCGCCAACGCCATGGGCGAGGTCGCCGAGAAGTATCCGCAGCAGAAGCTGATGATCATCGACGACTCCAGCGTGCAGAAGCCGAACGTGGTCTGCGCCGTCTTCGCCGAGCACGAGGGTTCCTACCTCGTCGGCGTCGCGACCGGCCTCAAGGCCAAGGCCGACGGCAAGAAGGTCGTCGGTTTCATCGGCGGCATGCAGTTCCCGCTCATCGAGAAGTTCCAGGCCGGTTTCGAGCAGGGCGTCAAGGCCGTCTACCCCGAGGCCAAGATCCTCGTCGACTACGCCGGCGATTTCGGCGCCCCGGATAAGGGCCAGGCCCTCGCGCAGAAGCAGTTCAACGCTGGCGCCTACATCATCTTCCACGCGGCCGGTGGCACCGGCAACGGCATGATCAAGGAAGCCAAGGAGCGCTCGGAGAAGGGCGACGTCCGCTGGGCTATCGGCGTCGACAAGGACCAGTACTCCGACGGCCTATACGGCGACAAGTCCGCCGTGCTGACCTCGATGATGAAGCGCGTCGACGTGGCCGCCTACGAGGTCGCGAAGATGACCCTGGCTGGCCAGTTCCCCGGCGGCCAGACCCTCGTGTTCTCCCTGAAGAACAACGGCGTCGGCATCCCGAACGAGAACCCGAACCTGTCGGCCGACATCGTCGCGTCCGTCAACGAGTACGCCAAGAAGATCGCTTCCGGCGAGCTCGTCGTCTCGGAAATCCCCGCGAAGTAATTCGCCTCCCTATCGCGCTATCCGTCGCCTCCGGGCGCCGGGTAGCGCCGACGGTATCCGTCACGTGAGCGGCTAGTGGCGCGACAGGCGTACCGATGGTGCGCTCGCCGCGGCTACTGGGCCGCTCTTCGTTTCTATGACGAAGGCGCGGCGCGTCGTCCGCCGGTCGCCCGACGGTTCCTTCCCAAAGAGCTTTATTTATAGTATTCTGTATGACCCGCGCGGGTGATCCCGGCGCGGAAGAATCCCAGATGACACAATGGGGGCACGCGATGGCGTTCATCATCGAGATGCTCAATATCGTCAAAGACTTCCCGGGCATCCGCGCTAACGACGACGTGACGCTCCAGGTAGAGAAGGGCAGCATCCATGCCCTTCTGGGCGAGAACGGCGCCGGTAAATCGACGCTGATGAGCATCCTATTCGGGCTGTATTCGCCCGACGGAGGCAGCATCCGGATCCGCGGGGAGACCGTCCGCATCAGCGATCCGAACGTAGCCAACGAGCTGGGCATCGGCATGGTGCATCAGCATTTCAAGCTCGTACATAATTTCACGGTGACCGAGAATATCATCCTCGGCCTCGAGCCAAAGAAGGGGCCCGTGCTCGATATAAAGAGCGCGGCCGTCAAGGTCGCCGAGCTGTCGAAGCTCTACGGCCTGGACGTCGACCCCTTCGCCAAGATCGAGGACATCAGCGTGAGCATGCAGCAGCGGGTCGAGATCCTCAAGATGCTCTACCGCGACGCCGAGATCCTGATCTTCGACGAGCCTACCGCGGTACTGACGCCGCAGGAGATCCACGAGCTGATGGGCATCATGCGTCGGCTCGTCGAGGAGGGCAAGACCATCCTCCTGATCACCCACAAGCTCAAGGAGATCAAGGCGGTCGCCGATACCTGCACCGTGCTCAGGCGCGGCAAGCTGATCGGTACCGTGCCGGTCGCCGGGACCAGCGAGGCGAGCATGGCGGAGATGATGGTCGGGCGCGAAGTCAGCTTCTCGGTCGACAAAGGCCCCTCCCATCCGGGCGAGGTCGTCCTCGATATCAAGGATCTATGCGTCAAGAACGCCAAGGGCCTCCTGGGCGTCAAGAACCTGTCGCTGAGCGTGCGCGAGGGCGAGATTCTCGGCCTGTGCGGCATCGATGGCAACGGCCAGACCGAACTGATCCAGGCCCTGACCGGCCTTGCGCCCATCGAGTCAGGCTCCGTGACGGTCCGGGGCGTCGACATCACCGACCTGCCGGTCAAGCAGCGGCTCGACAGCGGGCTCGGCCATATCCCCGAGGATAGGCATCGCCACGGTCTCGTGCTCGACTTCAGGCTCGACGAGAACATGGTCATCCATTCCTATGGCTCCGAGCCGTTCTCGAGGCACGGCATCCTGGACTACGGCGCCATACGCAAGAACGCCGAACGCCTGATCGACGAGTTCGACGTGCGCTCCGGGCGCGGCGCCGATACCAAGGCCCGCTCGATGTCGGGCGGCAACCAGCAGAAGGCGATACTCGCGCGCGAGATCGACCGGTCGCCCATCGCCTTCGTCATAGCGCAGCCGACGCGCGGCCTCGACGTGGGCGCTATCGAATACATCCATAAGCGCATCGTCGCCGAGCGCGACAAGGGCAAGGCGATCCTGCTCGCGTCGCTCGAGCTTGACGAGATACTCGACGTGTCCGACAGGATCGCGGTCATCTACGGCGGCGAGATCGTCGGCGTGGTCGACGCCGACAAGACCGACGAGAACGAGCTCGGCCTGATGATGTCCGGCTCGGTCAGGAAGGCCGGTTAACATGGCAAACAGAAAACTAGGCGACGCGAGGAAGGGCGACGCGCTCTTAGTACCGATCGTCGCGGTGCTGCTCGGCTTCGTGGTCGGTTCGGTGGTCGTCATGATCACCGGCAAGAGCCCCCTCGTCATGTTCAACGCGATGCTACAGGGCCTGACCGGCCTGAACGTCGCCAGGGGATCGTTCAACCCGCGCTACATAGGCGAGCTGGTCATCCAGGCCATGCCTATCATCCTGACGGCCCTGTGCTTCGGCTTCGCTGCCCGTACCGGCCTGTTCAATATCGGCGCCGAGGGCCAGCTGATGATCGGCTCGCTGGCGGCTACCACCGTGGCGCTGTTGGTCAAGGCGCCGGCCTTCATCCATATTCCCCTCGTGCTCGTCGCCGGCATGGCAGCGGGCGCGCTGTGGGGAGCGATCCCGGGTTACCTGAAGGCGCGTTTCAACGTGCACGAGGTCGTCGTGACCATCATGCTCAACTACGTGGCCCTGCATATGAACAACCTCCTCATCCTTAACGTGTTCGGCTCGTTCGACAAGGTCAAGACGGCCCCGTTCCCGCAGTCGGCCTTGCTCAAGGATCCCTGGCTCGAGTCCATAACGAACGGGTCCCGCCTGAATTGGGGCTTCATACCGGTGTTGATCGCGATCGTCGTCTACTGGTTCGTGATCGAGAAGACGACCTTCGGCTACGGTCTCAGGGCCGTCGGCTATAACAAGGACGCGGCCAAGTACGCCGGCATGAAGGTCAACCGCAACATCGTGCTGTCGATGATGATAGCCGGCGCCTTCGCCGGACTCGCCGGCGCGGTGATCACCACCGGCACCTTCAACTTCGGTAGGGCGCTGTCGGCGGCCGAGGGTTACGGCTTCGACGGCATGGCCGTGGCGCTCGTCGGCTCGAACCAGGCGCTGGGTATCCTGCTCGCGGGCCTCCTGTTCGGCATGCTCAAGGCCGCCGGTCCGCTGATGCAGTCGAACGGCATCCCGAAGGAGATCGGCGGCATCATCCAGGCGTCGATCGTCCTGTTCGTGGCCATGAAATACGGATTGGAGCGCCTGATAGCTATGCTCAGACTGAGGCGCGACAAAGCGTCCTCGCTACCCGTTACCGGCGAGGAGGCGGGCGTATGAACCTCGGCATGATCCTAGAGATGTTCCCGATAGCGCTGATGTTCGGCGCGCCCATAGTCATGGCCGCCCTCGGCGGCCTGTTCAGCGAGCGCTCGGGCGTGACGAACATAGCGCTCGAGGGCATCATGATGGTCGGAGCCTTCGCCGGCGCGTCGGTCACGGTCGTGCTTGAACCGGTTACGGCGATGGCCCCGTGGCTCGGCCTCCTGACCGGCATCGCGGCCGGCATGCTGTTCTCGCTCCTGCACGCGTTCACGAGCATCCATCTCAAGGCCGACCAGATCATCTCCGGCACGGCGCTGAACATACTGGCGAGCGGTCTGACCATTTACCTCTGCCAGATCCTGTTCAACCAGCAGCGCACTCGCGCGTTCAGCTACGGTCTGCGCAAGGTGACGGTTCCGATCCTATCCAAGATACCGATCATCGGGCCGATGCTATTCTACGAGATGTACCCGACGTTCTACCTCGCGATCACGCTCGTCGTCGTCACCTGGTTCGTCGTGTTCAAGACGCCGTTCGGGCTCCGCCTGCGCTCTTGCGGCGAGCATCCCCAAGCGGCCGCGTCGATGGGCATCAACGTCTACGCGATGCGCTACGCAGGCGTCATCGCCTCCGGCGCCTTCGCCGGATTGGCCGGGGCGACGATGGTACTGACCCAGGATATCCAGTACACGGTCACCTCCATCCACGGCACCGGCTTCATCGCTCTAGCGTCGCTCGTATTCGGCAAGTGGAACCCCTGGGGCGTCCTCGGCGCAGGCATGTTCTTCGGCTTCTCCCAGACGCTGTCGTACTACGCCAAGGACATCAAGATATTGGCGTCCTTGCCGCTCGAGGTGTTCTACGCGCTACCCTACGTGCTGACCATCGTGGCGCTCGTCGTATTCGCCGGCAAGTCCGTGGGGCCGAAGGCCGCGGGCGAGATTTACGATCAGGGAAAGCGTTAGGCGATCGCCGACGCTTCGCGCGGCGATCGCTCCCGCGGGTTCAACCGGACTCGCTGGCGCTCGCCGGTTAACTCCGCGGGCCGGTACGACGGGTGACCGAGCTCGCTGCGCTCGCCGGTCATGGGGCGGTAGCGGCGGGCAACCGGACTCGCTGCGCTCGCCGGTTAACTCCGCGGGCCGGTACAGCGGGTGACCGAGCTCGCTGGCGCTCGCCGGTCATGGGGCAGTAGCGGCGGGCAACCGGACTCGCTGCGCTCGCCGGTTAACTCCGAGGGCCGGTACGGCGGGTGACCGAGCTCGCTGGCGCTCGCCGGTCATGGGGCGGTAGCGGCGGGCAACCGGACTCGCTGCGCTCGCCGGTTAACTCCGCGGGCCGGTACGGCGGGTGACCGAGCTCGCTGGCGCTCGCCGGTCACTGAAATGTACTTGGGGAGGGGGATCTATGATCCCCCTCTTTTTTTATAGCACGAGGGGAGAGAGGGCTAGGCAGGCTGGTATGACGAGCAGGCTGAGCATGGTCGTCATCGAGGTGCCAAGGCCTGCGAACTCGATGTCGGCGCCATAGGTGGCGACAAGGATCGGGGTCTGGGTCATCGCTGGCATCATCGACTGTACGAAGAATACCTGCTTCATGAGCATGGGCAGGTCGGTCAGGCGTAGCAATAGGATGACGATAGCCGGCGAGACGACGAAGCGGCAGAGGGCCACGAGTACCAGGTCGCGTTCGAGGCGTATCGAGCGCCAGTCGACCTTTGCGATGACGATGCCGATGAACAGCATCGAAAGGGGCGTGGTCATCGAGCCTATGGTCCTGGCCGTGTCGAGGAGTGGCTTGGGTAGGGCGACGCCGAGCATGATGAGGACGATGGCGACCATGAGGCCGAGGAGCGGCGGAGACAGTAGCCTGCGGAGCCCCGTCGGAGATAAGAACCGCGGGGCTGGGTTCCCGGCCAGGCGGGCCCCGTCTCCTGAGATGCCATAGACGCCGAGGGTCCAGAACATGACGGTATTGGCGATATAGTAGATGAGGACGTAGGGCAGGCTCTCCTCGCCAAAGATCATCATGTTAACGGGTAGGCCGATGAAGATGGTGTTCGATAGCGACGCCATCGACGAGAAGGTGCCGCGGCGTTCCGGTCGTATCTTGAATAGGGCGGCTACGGCGGCACTCGACGCGAAGGCGGCCGCCATCGACAGGAAGGGGATCGGCAAGCCCGGTAGCATCGACAGGAGCCTGGCTCTGTCGTAGCCGCCCATCAGGTTCGCTATCATGTAGGCGGGCAGGGACACGTTGACGACGAGCCGCGATATCAGCTTGCCGCCGAAATCCTCGGCTTGGCCGTTCGCGCCGCCTCCGGCGTAGCCGTCACTATCCTTGGATGCACGTTCGCGAACGGCTTGGCCGTTCGCGCCGCCTCCGGCGTAGCCGGAGGCGCTGAACCAAGACCGCCTGGCCAGCACGAAGCCGAGGGCTATCATCAAGAGGACCGAGAACACGCTACCGAGGGCGTTGAGCATGGCGCCATCCTATCGGGAAGGGCGTTCCATGCTCAAGCCCGGGCTATCGCAGGACTCGGTTGAACAGCGGCGTGCCGTCCTGATCCTGGAACTCGCAGGCGAGGCCGTCGGGCGTCAGTTCGAGCACGAGCCTTCCGAAGACGCCCTGGTTCCGCCAGACCGAGCCTGGCGAGACGTAGCTGGGCACGGGGTCGGGCTTGCCGCCAAGCGCGCCGACTACGGCCCACGCGGTGCCGTCGGCTTCAATCCATTCCATATAGTGATTGTGCCCGGAGATGACGAGGTCGGCCTTTCCGGCTATGAGCGGCGCTACCTCGCGCAGCATGTCGGCGTGATCGTACCAGGCCATTCCCGTCTCCTCATCGACATAGCCGGAGCTATAGAAGAAGCAGTGCGAAAGTACGACCGTGTAATCCGACGGCGGGATAGCCGTCAGCTGGGCGACGAGCCAGGCCTTCTCCTTGGCGCCGAAGCCTTCAGGACCCCAGAGCAGGTCGAGGGCTATGAAGTGGACGCGTCCGGCGTCGATTCGCCATGACGATGGGCTCGGGCCGGTAGGCGCCGAAGAGCCGCCTTTCGGCCCGAATGCGGCCTGCCAGCGGGCGTAGCCGCCTATGAGCGCGTCATGGTTGCCGAGCAGGGCCAGGAAGGGCAGGGTCGGGGCGTCGCGCCGTATCGACTCGATGGCCTCCCGCCAATCGTCAGCCTCCATGCCCATCTCGACGATGTCGCCGAGGTTGATAAAGGCGTCGAGCCCGCCCGAGCGATGCTCCACCTCGGATAGCCGTAGAATAGCGCTCCTGGCCTCGGCGTTCGACGCGTCGCGGCCGTAGTGCCCATCCGAAGAGACGGCTACCCTGAGGATCGGTTCGCCGTCGGCGCCCGTACGTCTAGGGATACCGTCGCTCGGGGCTATGGTCGTCGGGCGATCAGGCGATGCCGCCCGGCCGTACGCGTTCGTGAAAATGTACGCGGATACGGAGATTGCCGTCAGGAGCGTGACGGCCGACGCGGCGAAGACGATGCCGGTCGCTATCCTCGGCGCCGCGCCCTTGGTTCGGCTCAGGGCCCTGGCGGCCGCCGCCGCGACGATAGGTAGCGCGCCGAGCGCTATCAGGCCGAGCACCGGCGCTCGGTACCCCCATCGGTACATGCCGAGCGTGCCGGGCTGGGCGAATGCCCATACCAGGAACGCAGCCATGGCCGCGCTAGCCGCACCGGCGGCTAGCCAGACCTGTTCGCCTTTCGTCGATTTCATCGGAGCCTCCGCGCTTAGCCTACGACGCGCTCGCCGGACGGTCAAGCGATCCGTAGTGTCACGAAGCCTATTGGTTTTTAAACAAGGCGGCCGCCCCATTCGGAGCGGCCGCGGACTCGTTCAGAGGGCCGAAGCCCTCCTGGCAAAGTCGATCATCGATCACCTCCTTTCTCCGGCGCTCGCGCGCCAAGATGTTGGTAATGCCGGCATGATCACTATACCACGGCGCCGCCGCCCGGAAAAGCGACAGTACGCGTCTATCGGATCTTTCCTCCCCAGGCGAGTGGAATGATCGATTATATCGATTCGATCCGTTTACACGTATGTGGGCTTGTGATAGGATGCTCCGCATCTTCGCGATACATGGAGGTTCACTATGATAATGATCCGAAACCGAGCAGTCGATAGCCCCCTGACCCATGGCGCCGCCGAGGCGTAGCGAAGAGGAAAGCCCACCATAGCTCGTTCCTCCTCGCGGTCATTGGCGGATGTAACGTACATCCTTCGAGGAACGATCATGCCATATTTGAATGCGGACGGCGTATTGCCTCCCGAATTACTGAGCGAAATACAGAAGTACGTGCAGGGCGCCTTGGTCTATGTACCCAGGCAGGGGCCGGAGCGTCTCGGATGGGGCCAGAAGAACGGCGCCAGGGACGAGCTGGACAGGCGCAACGCGGCTATTCGAGAGGCGAAGGCCTGCGGACGTACCATCGATGAGCTGGCCGACGAGTACTGCCTATCGGCCGACGGCATTAGGAAGATCCTATACTGTAACCGGCGCGCTTCATGAGCGCGCTCGGGGCGGCGGGGCTGCGACGACGATGTCGCGTCCCGCCGCTTTTCCTTTATACATGGCAGCGTCGGCCCTGGCTATCAGCTCGTCGATAGGCTCGCCCTTGGCGAACTCCGCTACGCCTATCGTCATCGATATATGGAGCCTCTCCGTCCCCACCGTAACGGCTTCGGCCGACACTGCCTTGCGTATTCGGTCGCTGGCCTCGAGCGCGGCGGGCAGCGAGTCACCCGAGAGCAGGATCAGGAATTCCTCGCCGCCCCAGCGCGCAGCCATGTCTTCCATTCTGACGCTGCGCTCGACGGCGCCCGCGACATGCTTGAGCACGAGGTCCCCGGTCTCGTGGCCGTGCAGGTCGTTGAACGCCTTGAAGTGGTCGATGTCCCCGATGGCCACGCAGAACGGCGCGGAGGAACGGCTCGAACGCGCGTTCTCGAGCGCAAGCCGGTTGGCCCCCGATCGGCGGTTGCGTAGTCCGGTCAGTTCGTCGCGCTCAGCCAGCTCCTTCATCATCGAATAGGCTTCCTCGACCCTGGCCTTCTCCACTCTGAGCGCCTTCTCGGTGGCGGTGATGCGCTCGTAGCTCGCCGCGATGACGCGGGCCGTCGCCTGGTCGACCGCTATGACCAGCCCGAGGACTGCCAGTAGCGCCAGCACGAGGGTCGTAATGCTCGACGCGGCGTTCGCCTCGAGGTCGGCCTCCGCTATCTTCCGCTCGAGCAGGATGGTGCGCTCGATGTCGTCGATGTAGACGCCGGTGGCCACGATCCAAGAGAAATCCGGATATAGGGCGGCGTAGACCAGCATCCGCGACGGTAGCGGCTCGCCGTTTTTTGGCGTGTAGTAGGTATAGTAGACCTCTCCGTCCGCCAATAGGCCGTCGAGTTCCTCCCGGTATTGCGAGGCGTTCAAACCCGACGAAGCTTCGGTCGACAGGAGCGTACCCTCGGAATCGGGATAGCGCCCGTGTGCGATGCGCCTGGCGTAGTCCCGGCCGCCGGCCGGGGTGAGCAGCTCGCTGGCCCAGAGGTAGCCGTCTTCTATAAGGCGAGTCTCCCTGATCCTGACGATGGAGCGAGCCTTGACCAGTTCGTCGGCTCTGCTCTCGGCCTCGGCGTCTCCAGCGGCCACCTGCAGATCCAGCCTGATCATCTTCCGCTCGAGGTCTATATCCGCCAAGGTGCGGCTCACGGTATCCTTCAGGTACACCTTGGTCATGGTGACCATGAGTTCTTCGAGCCTCTTGAAGCTCTCGTCGTTCTGGCGCTTGAGCGAGGTGAAGTGGGAGGTAGTGAATACGATGAAGACGACGATGACGATAAGCAGGCTTATCGAGTAGAACGTACGGCGTACCTTGGCGGCTTCCGACCGCTGCCTTATGGCGTGCATATGCCGTCTCCCATGCATGCAACTATACGAGATAAAATGATCATTGTCACTGTGCTGCTAATATGGTACAGTATACTAGATATGGTAGACACGGCGGCGTTACAGGCCTATTCGTTGTTCGGCGGCTTGAGCGCTGAGCAGATCGGCCTCATCCGGCCTTTGATGGGCACCGCGATCTTCGAAGCCGGCGAGGTCATCATCCGCGAAGGCCAACCCAACGATTCGATCTACTTCATCACCGAGGGCCGCGTGGACGTCACGCGTTGCGGCGTGTCCATCGTCGAGCTGCCCGAGGGCCAGACCTTCGGCGAGATGGAGCTGCTCGACGTAATGCCGACGGCCGCCACCGTCACGGCCGTCATGCCGGTCAAGGTCGTCACCATATCCAACCGTTGCGTGCGAGAGGTCTACGCCCGCGACCCGAAGGTCTTCGGCATCGTCATGATGAACCTGGCCCGCGACCTGTCGAGGCGTCTCCGGCGGATGGACGAGCTGGCCTGCGACGCCTCGTTGCCGAACCACACCGCTTTCCTGCGGGTTCCGGCTGGCGACGAGCCGGCCGAATACGCCCGATAGGGTAGACGCGGTGCCCGATTACTCCGATTTCCTCAAGCGCCAGGCGCGCGACAGCCTCTCGACCGACGCTCTGTACGCCATCCATGGCGAGACGGCCTTCGGGAACCCGGCTTGGGCCTCGGCCCGCTCGCGCATCCTTATCGTCCGGCTGTCGCCATTCCGCGACGTCGAGCGCTCGACGCCCCATGAATTCCTGTTCCGGGAGGCGAGGGCCGCCATGCCCGAAGCCTATATGGACTTCTGCTTCTTCCCGACCAGGCGCGACCGGGCCGTCCTCGACGCGGCCGGCGTGCCGTGGATGCACGGCCTGGCCTCGGGCCGCGGGGCGATCGAGTACGACGCGCTGCTCGTCTCGAACTCCTACACCCTGGAACTCGTCAACCTCGCGCCCTTCCTGGAGGCGTCGGGCATCCCGGCGTCGAGGCGAGAGCGGGATGCCGCCGTCTCGGCGGCGGCAGGCGGCGCTCGTTTCCCGCTGATCGCGCTCGGCGGCTCGAACGCGATGGCCAGCGCCGCCCAGTACGACGAGGCCTCCGGCGACGCGATCGTCGACGCCGTGTTCTTCGGCGAGGGCGAGGGCGCCGTCCGCGAGCTGATACCAGGTCTAGCGGCGGCGGCTCTGGCGGGCGGCTCGTCCAGGCTCGCGGCGCTTGAGACGCTCGCCCGGCGGGTTAGGGGCTTCTGGCCGACGGCCCTGCGCATCGAGGTGGATCAGGCCAAGGCCCCGGCGGACGCCTACCCCCAGGGAGCGCCACCGGTCCTAGCCGGCGCGGAGGCCGGTACGAGCCGGCTCGAGATCACCCGCGGCTGCCCGAGTTTCTGCTCGTTCTGCTTCGAGGGTTGGGAGCGCAAGCCGTTCAGGGAGCGGCCGCTCGCCTCAGTCGTCGCTGAGGCCAAGCGCCTCAAGGCGGCCACCGGCGTCGATACGGTCGAGCTGGCCAGCTATAACTTCAACGCCCACGGCGAGGTCGTCGCCGTCATCGAGTCCCTTCACAAGATTTTCTGGGGCGTCGGCTTCCAGAGCCAGCGCGTCGACATCCTGGCGCGCTCGCCGTCCCTGGTACGTTTCGAGGTCGCGGCCGGTAAGCGATCGTTCACGGTCGGCGTCGAGGGCGTATCGTCGCGCATGCGCGCCTACTACTCCAAGGGGCTCGACGAGGCCGACCTGCGATCGGTGCTCGAGCGCCTGGTCCGCGAGGGCGCCCGCGAGCTCAAGCTCTTCTATATATTATCAGGCTACGAGGCCGACGACGACCTGGCCGAGCTATCGGCCTTCGTCGGGTGGCTACGTGGTGTCGTCGCGGCCCAGGCCGCCCCGCCGCGGGTCATGTTCTCCGCTGGCGAGCTCGTGCGCATGCCGTTCACGCCGCTCCGGTACGAAGCGCTGATCCTCGATGAGGCCGTCTACGCCGCCATCCGCTCCCGCTTCGAGGCCATCGTCGAATCGGGCGGCTTCGAGGCGCGCGCCCCGGAGCGTTTCGACGAGTACTGCCTGTCCCAGCTCCTCGCGTCGGCGCCGGACGGCTCCTTCGCCCTACTCCTGGCGATGGCCGAGCGCGGCTACGTCTATGACCGTACCCTGTCGGCCGGCGCCTGGGACTTCGCCAGGGAACGCCTCCTCGGCTCGGCTGAGCGCCTGGCGACCCTGGTCGCCGAGAAGCCCCGCCACTACCGGTTCCCGTACTCGCTCGTGCGTCCCCTCGTCTCCGGCGACCGAATCTACGAGCGCTTCCTGGACGCCAGGAGTAACCTGGAGCGGCCGAGCTGCCTTGGCGGCGACTGCGCGGCCTGCGGCGCCTGCCAGGGCGACGAGAGGGCCTTCCTGGCCGCTCATAGGCTCGGCTCGGCTACCGAGGCCGACCTCCGGGCCGTCGAGGCCGTCGTCGCGGCCAAGCGCCGGCCGTATGAGACCTGGGTCCGCTCGACCCTGCCCAGGGAGGCGGCGACGGCCGATCCGGCGTATCCGGCGACCTTGTTCCGTAGGGACCTGTACGCCGCGCTGCCGGCCCTCGTCGATACGGTATGGACCGCCGAGGACGCCTTGCTCAAGAACAAGACGGGGCTCGAGCGCCTGCCTGGCGCCTGGGGCGATACCTGGTGCCGCGTCCTGTCGTCGGCCCCGATCGATCCGGACGCGCTCGAGACGGCAGGCTACGCCGTCGGATCCGCGGCGCCGGCCCCCGAGCGCCTGTACCTGCGTGTGAGCCTGGCCGGCGCCAGCCACGCCGAGGCCGCGAGGCTTGTCGCGGGCTTCCTGGACGCGTCGGCTATCCCGCATACGCTCAGGAAGACCGCGGCCGCTACGGTCTTCGCGGTGTCCGACAAGGGTAGGAAGAAGCGCAACATACTCGAGGCTTCCATTCCGGCTTCTCTCCAGGCTTCCGTTCAGGGCCGGGCCATCATCGACCTGGCCTGCGGCTCGAAGTACGACGTAGCCAACTTGATGAAGGCTGCGGCCAAGCGAGGGCTCTACCCCGAGTTGCGGGTAGGGCTTGAACCGCTACCCTAGGCAGCCGATAGGCCCGAATCGTGAGCGGCCAGAAGCCCGGAAGCGATGCTCGTGAACACGGCGCCTTCCCGGACGCGTCCCGGGAACAGCGACTCGAGCATGGCGGCGAAGGCCGGCACGCGTGACGAGCCGCCGACGCGGATGACCGTCGACACGTCGGCTGGCCGCCTCCCCGAGCGCTCGAGCGCCTCGAGCACCAGGGCGCGCGCCTCGTCGACCCTGCGGCCTATGACGCCCTCGAACTCGGCCCGCGTCAGACGCTCGACGAATGAGACGTGCGGCGGCAGGGCGAAGGCTATCTCCGATTCCTGGCCGACCGATAGCGCGATCTTGGCCGCGTCGATGGCGTCGAACAGCTCGAAGGTCAGGTTGCGGTCGAGGAACTCGGCCAGGCCGCGCAGACGCGGCTTGTCGATAGGCCGCGCGTCGTAGATCAGCTCCTTGATCAGGCGCCTCGTGGCGGCCAGGTCGGACAGGGGTAGGGCGTAGAACGAGGCCACCTGGTCGGTGATCCAGCGCGGCATGTCCAGGTAGCTGCCCTTCATCGTACGTATCTTGCCCTCGGAGCCGAAATGCCTCGTGATCCTGGCCCGCGACACATCCTCGTTCAAGAGGTAGCCGCCGAGGTCCCGGCCGGCGCTCGACAGTATTCGGACGCCGTCGGCTCCCGGCTCGGCCACCGCCACGTCGAGCGTGCCGCCGCCGAAGTCGAATACGAGGACGGTGCCGGACAGCTCCCCGGCCATGCCCGCGGCCGCGGCCACCGGCTCCGGCACGAAGTGTACCTCCTCGAAGCCGGCGTAGGCGCAGGCCGCGCGGTAGCGGGCGACGACGGCCTCCTCGACATCGCCCGCCGCAGCGTCGTCCGATACGGGTGTTGCCTTTCTGGACAGCACGACGGGCCTTCCGACCACGGCCGACGCGCATGCTACGCCGGAGGCCGCGTCGGCCCTGCGCTTGACCTCGCGCAGGAACAGCCCGGCCAGGGACTCGGCCGGCCAGAACGAGCCGAAGATGGTCGTGCCCTTGAAGCTCGTGTCCTTGAGCGCCAGCTTGAGCGCCTGGAAGAAGCGGTACCTATTGTACAGGTTCGCCTTGCCCCCGAAGCGGCTCCGCGCCTCGGTGTAGTCGGCTATCGCCTCGTCGCCTATCGTCGCCCGCCTGTCCCGCTCGAAGTACATCAGCGACGGGACGACCTCACCCGAGCCGAGGTCCAGGAGCCGCGAGCCCGTACCGTCCCGAACCGTGACCACCGTATTGGACGTGCCGAAATCTATGCCATACATCGAAGGCTCCCCTGGCTGGCTCGCGATTGAAAGCGGATATTGAAGCGGATATACAAGCATGGCCGGGCGCCGGCGGTCAACAAGCGGCTGTCCGCGTCTTGCCGCACGATGGCCGTAGCGGTACAATGGCCTCGTGTTCGAAGATGGCTCGATGGACGGGGTTGTGTACGACGGCGTCCATTTTATCGATATTCCGTTGGAAGGCAAGGAATTCTCCCGCTGCGAGTTCCGTTCCTGCGATTTTTCGCAGGCTATACTCTCCGGCTCCGAGTTCTCCGACTGCGCGTTCACCGAGTGCAACTTCTCCAATACCGTATTCGCCGGTTGCCGCTTCCTTGACCCGACCTTTACCGGCTGTAAGCTCGCCGGCCTGTCGTTCTATAAGCTCGACCAGCTGGTCTTCGGCTTCGTCGCCCGCGAGTGCATAATTATAAACTGCAATTTCTCCGACATAAAATCGAAGAAGAGCGTCATGTCAAAGTGCGTCGTCAAGGACAGCGACTTCGCCGACGCCGACTTCCAGGCCGCCGATTTTACCCATACCGAGTTCTCCGGCTGCGTGTTCCATAACGTCGACCTACGCAAGGCCGATTTCTACGGGGCCAGCGGCTACGAGATACATCCCCAGACGAACGACGTGAGGCGCGCCGTCTTCAGCATGCCGCACGCGATAGGGCTCCTGTGCGGGCTCGATATCAAGATCAAGGACTGAACACTTTGGATTACCCCCGTTACCTGAACGATCTCGATCCCGTGTACGCGGCCGTCGTCGCGACGCTCCTCGAGCACGCCGACGTGCGCGGCATGGACGGCTTCCGGCACCATGACCGTACCGCGCTTACCCACTCGATTGGCGTATCGACGAGGGCCTGGGCCCTGGCCAGGCGCTTGGGGCTCGACGCGGAGTCGGTCGCGCGCGGCGCCCTCCTGCACGACTTCTTCCTGTACGACTGGCGCGACGGTACGAATCCCCGGCACCCAACCGGCCACGCGCGCGTGGCGTTGGCCAACGCCAGGGCCCGCTTCGAGCTCAACCCGGTCGAGGAGGACATCATCGTCTCGCACATGTGGCCCATAGGCAAGCCATTCTACTCGTACAGCGAGTCGGCCCTCGTCAGCCTCGTCGACAAGTACGTGTCGACGATGGAGGTCGCCCTGTTGTTCGTCCGAACCCTGCGATCCTTCGGCTACGCCGTAGCGCAGCGCCTCAAGGCACGCTTGATAGCCTCAAGAGCGTAGAGGCTCGCCGCGGCGCGTACGCCGAGCCTCGGAACCGGGCATCCTCAGACGCTCGCCTCGTCACCCGTTCCGGCTCGGCCGGCCGGAGCTGTACGCTTCTCGTAGCGCCCGAGCGTCCAGACGCCGACGGCGGCCAGGCCCGTGGACGCCGCCACGACGATCCATACCGCCGATAGCCCGGAGCGGTCCGCGATACGGCCCGCTATCGGCGTGGACAGCGAGAAGCCCAGGCCGGATATCAGCGGTAGCACCGCGTTGAAGCGGCCGCGATGCGACATCGGCGTATGGTTCGACACATAGACGCTCTCGTTCGTCGCCTGCACGATCTCGCCGACCGTCCATAGTACGGTCGACGCGAAGAACAGCCACGGCGAGCGGGCTAAGGCGAGCATGCCGAAGCCCACGGCGTACAGGGCGCCGGCTAGCGCCACGTTGAAGACCGGGCGTACTCGCCGCGTCAGGGCGACGAGCGGCGTCGTCAGCGCGACCACGCAGACGGCGTTCAACGTCATCATGAAGCCGTACAGCCTGGCGCCCGAGTCGCCGAACAGGCTCGTCGCCTGGAGCGGCATCGCGAAGCGGTGCTGCGCGTACGAAAAGCCGTAGAAGGTCGTCAGCGCGGCGAAGACGAGGAGGGTAGGCCTCGAGCGTAGCGCCGACCAGAGGCTACCCTCGTGGGCTTTCTCGCACGAGTCAGTATCCAGGCTCGCCTGCTCTTCCTCGGCACTCGGCCTCGACTCCGGCAGGAACAGGCCGACGAGCACGAGGGACGCCCCGACGGCCATCGCGTTGCCCCAGAACATCCATGACGGCGCCGACGCGAATAGAAATCCGGCGATGATCTGGCCTATCGCGAAGCCCAGGTTATGGCCGAGGTAGATCAGGCTGAACGCGCCTTGCCGGTTCTCGGGCGTCGTCACGTCCATGGTCATCGCCGTGCGCGCCGGGTCGGTGACGCCGTCGAAGAATACCGACGCGATGATGAAGCCGGCGATCAGGTACGGGTCGTCGAGGAAGCCGCAGGGAATGAATAGGGCCCCGCAGAGCAGCTGCGACGCCATCTGCACGCGCTTCCGGCCAAAGCGGTCGGCCAGCCTGCCGCCGAGTAGCGTGCCCGGTACGTAGGCGACGGTCGTCAGGAATACGATGTCGCCAGTCTCCTTCTCCGACAGCCCAAAGCGCCGCGTCAGTATGAGCGCCATGAACGGGAACACGAAGATGCCGGCGCCGTTGACGACCGTCGCGATAAATAACGTATAGACGCTCCGCGGCAGCCCCAGGTAGGGTGCCATGGATCGCTTGAGGACGCGTATCGGGGATAATCGCGGATGGTCGCTCATATGATCGACTATACCCGCCCGGGCGCGGCGGGAATAGGGATAGTTCCGCTATACTCGACCTGCTATACTCCGATCGCGAGGAGTCGACATGAAGTATATAGCCGCGCTTATCGTCGTCGAAGACATCGCCCGCTCACGGCGTTTCTACGAGGGGCTCCTGGGCCAGGTCGTAGAATCCGATTACGGCGAGGACGTCGCGTTCAAGGGCGGCTTCTCCATACACCTGAAGGAACACTTCTCGGCGCTACTCGACGGGCGCGCCATCGGCTCCCGGGCCAACGACGCGGAGCTGTTCTTCGAGCATGACGACGTTGCCGGCCTGGCCCGTCGCCTCGCCGCGGCCGGCATCGAGTTCATCCACGGCCCGCGCGAACAGCCCTGGCGTCAGTTCTGCGCGCGTTTCTACGACCCCGACGGCCACATCGTCGAAGTGGGCGAGCGCCTGCAACACCTCGCCTGGCGCCTGTCCGAGGAAGGCCTCGGCCTCGACGAGATCTGCCGCGTCACCTACCTGTCCCGACCCGCCGTACTGCGGGCCCTCGCCGAGTATGCAACGGGGCTCTTCGGCGTCGTCATCGAGTCGGAGCGGCTTCTTCAGGTGGCCATTCGCCACGACTTCGACGCCGACATCTTCAGGGAGTTCACCCCAGCGGTCGCGACCTATATGTATCCGGCCCCGACCTGCGATAGAGCCGATACCCGCGCCTTCGTCGACTCGTCGATCGAAGGGCTCCAGACCGGGGAACAGCTACAGCTCGTCATCGTCGATAAGGAACGCGGCGAGTTTATCGGCTGCTCTGGCCTCCACGGGCTGGGGCGGTCCGATCCGGAGCTCGGGATATGGACCAAGCTATCGGCTCATGGGCAGGGCTACGGGCGTGAGGCAGTGACGGCCATCGTCGCTTGGGCCCGCTCGAACGCGTCGTTCGAGCGCCTCGTCTACCCTGTGGACAAGCGCAACGTAGCCAGCCGGCGGATCCCCGAGTCCCTCGACGGAGTCATAGCGCGCGAGTTCAGGCAGCTCAACCAAGCTGGCTTCGAACTCGACGAGGTGGAATACTGGATAACGCGCTAGCCGATCCGCCGATAGAACGCTTTAGCTGGAATTTCCCTTCTCTCCGCTTCCTGGTTACTATATCCTCATCCAAAATGATACGCTAGGAAACGGAGCATAACGTGGAACGTAACTGGAAGAGGGACTTTTCGGTTTTCATGGGCAGCCAGACACTGTCGCTGTTCGGCTCGATGCTCGTGCAGTACGCGATCACCTGGCACATCACGATGACCACGCAGTCCGGTTCGATGATGACGATATCCATCATCTGCGCCGTGCTGCCTCAGTTCTTCGTCTCGCCCTTCGGCGGCGTCCTGGCCGACCGTTTCGACCGCAAGAAGCTGATAGCCTTCGCTGACGCGGGAATAGCGCTGACGACCCTGGCCCTCGCAGCGTCGTTCGCGGCTGGGTACGACGCCCTGTGGCTGATGTTCGCGGCGCAGGCCGTCCGCGCGGTCGGCGCCGGGATCCAGACGCCGGCCGTCGGCGCGATGATCCCGCAGATCGTGCCCAAGGAGAGCCTGACCCGCGCCAACGCCGTCTTCGGTAGCGTCCAGTCGGTGATCATGCTTATCGCCCCGATGGCCGCCGGCGCATTGATGTCGCTCGCCCCGATCGAGGCGCTGTTCATGATCGATGTCGTCACGGCGGCGATCGCGATAGCATTGCTCCTCGGCTTTCTGCGCCTACCGACACGCGCGAAGGCGACGGTGCCAGCGGGTAAGCTTGAGGTCGGCTACTGGATGGACCTGCGCGACGGCTTCGCCTACGTCGGCACCCACACTTTCGTCAAGCGCTTCCTGGTCTTCTGCGCCGTCTTCAATTTCGCCGCGGCTCCGGTCGCCTGCCTGACGCCTCTGCAGGTCACGCGTAGCTTCGGCAACGACGTCTGGCGGTTGACCGCCATAGAGATCGTGTTCTCGGTCGGAATGACCCTCGGCGGCGTCGTGATGGCCGCCTGGGGTGGCTTCGGCAATCGCGTGAAGACCATGGCCTTGTCATCGTTCATCGTTGGCGTCACGACCTTGGCCCTGGGCCTGGTGCCATCGTTCTGGGTCTACCTTGCGATTATGGGGCTGTGCGGCGTCGCCATGCCCATCTTCAACGTACCCGCCTCGGTGCTCCTGCAGGAAACCGTCGAGGAAGCGTACATGGGCCGCGTCTTCGGCGTGCTCGGCATGATATCGAGCGTGATGTTCCCTTTAGGCATGCTGGTCTTCGGCCCCGTGGCCGACGTCGTACCGATAGAATGGCTCCTCGTCGGCACGGGAGCCGCGATCTTCGCCATGGGATTCTTCCTGCTCGCGAGCAAGGCTCTGATCGCCGCCGGCGAAGGACGAGTCGGGCGTGGCGAGACGATCGCGGTGTGAAAAAAGCGGGGACGGCTCCCGCCGATCCCCGCATTGTACGACATACAACCCGGACCATCCGGCCAGGGTTTACTGGTCGAGCGCGAATCCCCGATAGGTCGGAATCGGCGCCTTCGCTTCCGCCTATGTCTCCGCGTTCTCGCTATCCTGGACGCGCTGGGCCGATATGTCGTGTTGGTGACGGCCCGAGCCGTAGACGCTGATAACGGACGGAGCCGAGCTGATCGGATCTATCATCGCGTTACCCTCCCGTACCTATAAGCTTATCCATCCGCCAGACGAAATCAAGGGCACGGGGCCGATTATCTTCATCGTGCGTCAGCTGTTTTATTGATATACTATCACATCTCAAATCGGACGGCCGATCACCGCAGTCGGCCCGCAAGGAGTCTCGTATGATGCTCGCCCTCGAGCGCTTGGCCCGCTATAACGCCGTCGCCAACCAGGCTATGATGGACGCGATGAGCCTATCCGGCCCCGGGATCTTCGACGAGCCCGTCAAAGGGTACTACCATAGTGTGCACGAGATACTCGCCCATCTCTATATGGCCGACCAGCTCGTCCTATCGGAGCTAGCAGCGTCGATAGGCAAGGAACGATGCGGAGACGAGGCCGCCGTCCCGAACGACAGGCCTATCGTCGACCTGCTTCAGTTCCGCGCGGCCCGCTCGGAGCTGGACGCCTGCTTCCTGAAGCTCGTTTCTATATTGAGCGAAAACGACCTTCGCGCCCAGGTTCGCAAGACCGTGCGCTCGGGCGAGACCATCGAGAGGCCTTTGTGGGTCGTGCTGATGCATTGCTTCAACCACCAGACGCACCATCGCGGGCAGGTAGCCCAGATCCTCGATGCCTTCGGAGTCGCCAACGACTACTCCGGGATGTTGCGCCTGGAGCTACCATAACGCATTCATAGCACCGTTCGGTTTCAGTAGTAGGCCCTCCGGTGTTGGGAGCTGCGTTCTCGCTGGGCTCCGCAACGCGCTATCGATGCCGAGATCGCTACGCGCTATGACCGGGAGGGCGACGGCCGCTTCGATCGGTGAGAATCCGAGGGGATACGTCGGACGCGTTCGCAAGAATCGAAGGCTATCACTGCTTTATCCAGATCGATATCGATGGCGTCGTCTAATCCTATGGTGGGGGTTTCGGTAATCCCGACTGCGCTATTAGCTTATGGGTCGCCGAACCAGCGCCGGGAGAGGCCTCTTGGTCGAGCCATGTGTCGGTCTCCGGGTTCGAGGTTTTCCTTGCGCTTGTCGATGTTTTTATGGACAAATAGGGCTGGTGAGGCTAGACTGCTTTATATAGGTTCGGGGTAGCCTGTTTCGGCGGCATTCCGGATGAAAATTATTGGTACATAATTACAACGTAGGCGACGGCTCTGATGTGCCAATCTCCTCCTCTTGCCCAACTGGGCTATCCATAGTGTCTACGTATGCACATAAAATGCCGCTTTCATTTCAATTAATGAAACCGTTGATGGGCCGAAGAGTAAACCCTTGTAAAGGGTGGAGGATAGGGCCATGACTGTCACGATTAAATGGGTTGGGGATTGTTGGCTATCGGTCGCCTTCTGTCCTGCTGAAAGCGGGTCTGGCATTGTTCACGCTATCCCAGGATTTGGTTTCGATAGCCTGCGCAACGCGTGGATCGTTCCGGGAACCCAGGAAGGGGTGGATAGGCTACTCGCTGGGCTGTGGTCTAGTCGGGCTTTCGGCTATATCGAGCCGCGCGGTGAGTGTCGGGTGGCGGCGCTCGTGCCGGCTCCTAGCCTGCTCGTAGGAAACGCAATGCGACGCGAGTCGGCCAGTTCGTCGAGTTCATCGAGTCGAATAGCGCCGGAAAAAGGGGGCCGCATCGTAGCCCCCGGGCCGATTGCGCGTACCGATGATGAAGCGGCTAGCGTCGGCTTAGTCGATCGGTACCGCGATCGGTTGCGGGCAACTCATTATAGCCCGATGACTGAGCGAGCCTATCTCTACTGGCTCGAGCGTTACTTGAAGGGGCGTCCCCTACCAAAGCCTAGTGATCGTCCCGAGGCGTCAATAAACGCCTTCGTGACGAAGCTAGCGGTACAAGAGAACGTCAGTGCCTCGACTCAGAACCAAGCCCTAGCCGCTATACTGTTCCTGTACCGACAGGTACTCGCTGTCGAGGTGGGAGACTTGGGAGAACTGATACGAGCAAAAAGGCCGATCAGGATGCCGGTTGTCTTAAGCCCTGAAGAGGTGCGATCGGTTCTTACAGTAATGAGCGGCGAGATGCGGCTCATGGCCTCCTTGCTCTACGGAACGGGCATGCGCTTAAACGAATGTCTTTCGCTCAGGGTACAGGATATCGATTTTAATAGGAACACCGTTATCATCCGCGATGGCAAAGGAGGCAAGGATAGAGGCACTATTCTGCCTTCGTCCCTCATCAAACCGCTTCAGGATCATCTTAAGCGCGTCAGAGCTATTCACGAGGCCGACTTGAAAGACGGTTGGGGCAAGGCCCAGTTACCGACGTCACTCGAGAAGAAGTATCCTAACGCGGCTTCCGAATGGATATGGCAGTGGGTATTCCCGCAGAAACGACGATGGCGCGACTCGAAATCTAAGTCGGAAGGGCGATTCCATATGGACGCCTCCATTCTGCAACGAGCTGTACGTGAAGCTATGATAATCGCAGGCATCACGAAACATGCCAGTTGCCATACATTCAGGCATTCTTTCGCCACGCAGCTACTTGAGAACGGCTATGACATCAGGACGGTTCAGGAGCTCCTTGGCCATAGCGACATCCGTACAACGATGGTCTACACGCATGTTCTCAACAAAGGGCCGGGCGGGGTTCGTAGTCCTTTGGATGCGATTTAAGAATAACAGCATAACATTCTCACTATTCGACGTTTTGACTATTAATCTATTGTGCTACAGATAATTGCATTCCATTATAGGTCTTTGTATTAAGTATATATGTAATAGGGCATTGATAAAGCATTATTATTGAAGGGGCTAATAGTTGTTACGCCCATGACCGGCGTATATAACTGTGTTCCGAACAATAATCGGGGCAAGAGAAGACGAAGACAAAGACGAAATCTGCATTTTAGGAATAATCGTGG
>JAKQKE010000152.1 GCA_029560805.1 Spirochaetota bacterium | reverse complement strand
CGGTTGCCCTGGCCCTTGTTGGCGTGGATGACGCCCGCCGGGATGCCCGCGACGTGGAGGGCCTTCGCGATGCGGTCGGCCCCGTGCTTGGTCCTCGAGAACACGACCGCCCTGGAGACGCCGAGTTCCTTGATCAGGTGGACGAGCAGATCGCGCTTGCAGCCTTTCTCGACGTAGTACAGGCTCTGCGCGATCAGCTCGACGGCCGGTTTCTCCGGCTCTATGTCGACACGGACGGGGTCGTTGAGCAGGCTGCGCGCCAGCGACTCGATCTCGGTTGGCATGGTCGCCGAGAACAGCAGGGTCTGGCGCTTCGGCGGCAGGAGCGCGATGATCTTGCGCACATCGTGGATGAAGCCCATGTCGAGCATGCGGTCCGCCTCGTCGAACACGACGATCTCGACGGCCGACAGGTCGATGGCGCCCTCGTTCTTAAGATCGAGGAGGCGGCCGGGCGTGGCGACGAGCACATCGACGCCGCGCTCCATCGCCTTGATCTGGGGCGCCTTGCCGACGCCGCCGTAGACGCAGGCGCGCTTGAGCTCGGTCTTGCGGCCGTAGGCGGCGAAGCTGGCATCGATCTGGATGGCCAGCTCGCGCGTGGGGGCCACGACGAGGGAACGAGCCTTGCGCGGCTGCCGCTTATTCGCCGCGGTCGTCAGGCGCTGGATGGTAGGCAGCGCGAACGCGGCGGTCTTGCCGGTACCGGTCTGGGCGCAGCCGAGCAAGTCGCGCCCGGCCAGGAGGCTCGGGATCGAAGCGCTCTGGATCGGCGTCGGTTTCTCGTAGCCTTCATGGCGCAACGCGTCCAGGCAGGCGGGCATGAGGCCGAGGGATTCGAATTCAGAATGAAGCATGGATATCCTTAGGGCGAGAAAGAAGGTTTCGGTCGATGGAACGCGTCTATCGCTACCGGTCCGCGTACGTTCCTTTTACGGGGCCGCGGATATTCTCGTCCGTATGAATATAGCAGAAACTATCGCGAACGGATAGCCCGGTTTCAGGCCGGGCAGCCGTCTACTTGACCGTCATCCTGAACACGCCGTCCCAGTCGGCCGGCGGAGGGGCCGCCTCGAAGACCTCGACGCGGCGCAGGAACACCTCGCTCGCCTCGTCGCCATACGCTTCGCTTACCTTGGCGAATATCTTTTTCGCCGCGGACCAACGCTTCGAGCGATACGCCGCGAGGCCAGCCTCGAAGCCTTCCTTGATATGGATGAGCTTCTGGGAGGCCTTATCCCTCTCCTGGAGCACCTCGTAGATCCTGACCGGCACATTCTTGCCCTTGACCGCCAGCAGGTCCACCTCCCGGCACAGGAAGTCGTCCTTGACCCGATCGTAGACGGCCTCCGCGACGAGAGACTTGGTGCCGTAGGTCTTGTTCGCGCCCTCGAGCCTGGCCGCGAGGTTGACCGTGTCGCCGATGCTGGTAAAGTCCATACGCTCCCGCGCGCCCACCGAGCCGAAGACGACCGGCCCCGCGTTGATGCCTATGCCGATGGACACGACGGCCCCCGATTCCTTGCGCGCCTGCTCCTGGGCCTCGGCCATCGCCTTGCGGATGGCCATGCCGGCGCGGCAGGCCTGCAGCTCCTTCTCCGGGCCGTCGAACACGGCCATCACCTCGTCACCCACGAACTTGTCTATGTCGCCGCCGTTGGCGACGATGGCCTCGGTCTGGATGTCGAGGTAGTGGTTGAGCATCGCGACGACCTCCTCCGGGGAGCGCCCCTCGCAGATGGTCGTAAAGCCGCGGATATCGGTGAATAGGAAGGCCAGCTCGCGCCGCTCGGTCGTCGGCTTCTCCCGCTCGGAATGGCGGAGCGTCGACGCGGAGATGTACGGCACGACGCCGCGTATGACCGCGGCCATGTTGCCGATCTCGAGCGACAGCTTCTTGATCTCGTCCTTGGTGGCCACGCGGTCGTCGTAGCGCAGGCTATCGGCCGAGACACGCTCGGAGCCCTTGACCATCGACGCCAGCCGCGTCGCTATGGCGTTGACGCTCATGCGCAGGAACAGTATCGGGAACACGATGCCTCGCCCGAACAGGTAGGTGACGAAGATCGACGCGTAGAGGAACAGGAACGAGATGATGGCGGTCTTGACGGTCGTCAGGTAGTACGGGCCGTAGATCGTCTGACGGTCGTAGACCACCGACACGAAGCCCAGGTTGACGCCGGAGAGCGTGACCGGCGCCCTGAACTCTATAGTCCCCGGCGCCTCGATCATCGCCTCGATCATCGCCTCGGCGGCACCGGCCTCGGGCACGGAGGAGGGCGCCTGCCCGACGATGGCGGGATCGGTCGAGGCGCGGGCCGCGTAGGAACCGCTCTTAGGGTCGCGGCGGTAATACGTTACGCTGGAGAACGGGAACGCGGCCCCCTCGTTCTTGGCCGCCTCGATGGCCAGGTAGTCGTCCACGGCTATCTTGTCGCTGATATTCGTCTTGACGATGCTCGCCCCCCGATCGGCGAGCGAGCGGCCGTTGTCCATGATGGCGCTGAGTAGGGTCGAGCCGAAGTCGCGTAGGAGCGAGGTCGCGAGCACGACGATGATCAGGAGTATCAGGCCGGTGAACAGGACCGTCAGCCGCCCCTGTATGCCCCGGGCCCGCCCGAGCTTGGAGCGCAGGCTGCCTGGCTTCTCGGTGGAGCTACGGAAGGCCGAGTACTCGCGGTAGCCCGCGTCCTTCTCGCTGAGCGAGCGTATGAGGCGAGCGATGGAGTACGCGTTCCAGGCGAGCGCGGCGGCCGCCATCGCCCAGTCCCACCACGGTATCGAGCTGAAGTAGTCCGGCCTGGTCGCCAGGCTCATCGCGCTGGCCGCTTGAATGAGCGCCGCGCTGGCCGACGATACGACGTGGACTGCGGCCGCGATCGGCGAGGCGGGGTCCGCCACCATCGGGAGCCTGCCGCGTACGAAATACGCTACGATCTCCCATAGGGCTATCGCCACGAGCAGCCAGGCGGCGATACCGGCCGCCATGGCGTAGCCGCCGGCTCCGGCCGCGGCGAGCGTCGCGCCGGTGGAGAACGCCGACGGCCGCGACGCGGCGAGGGGAGCGATGAGCCAGGAGGCCACCAGGGCGGTCCAGGCCCAGCCTGGCAGAAAGCGGAGCGCGTCGTTCGGGCCGCGTCGTGCGTTCATACGATTTCCTCCGTCATCGGTCTCAGTACTGGTCGAGCAGCTTCTGCTTGTCGCGGGCCTTCTCCAGGTATCCGGCCGCGTCCTCGTAGGCCGGGTCGACGGCCACGACCACCTCGAAGGCGGCGACCGCTTCCTTGAAGCGCTCCTCGCGATAGGCCTTGAGGCCGGACTCGTAGATCGGCGGCAGGGCGGAGCGGATCTTCGTGCGCCGTTGGTCGAGGGCTCCCCGCTCCGACGAGGTCGCCGCGCCCTTGGAGAGCGACGCGACGAGGCGCTGGGCGCGCGTCAGGTCGCCCTTGGCGATGTAGGCGTCGAGGTTCTTGAGCCCGGCCTCGAAGCTGGCGCCGCGCTCCTCGGCCGCGACCGCGTCTTTGATACGCTTCTGCAGTGCCACGGCGTCGGCGCCCTTCTGGATGGCCAGCGCCTTCCTGACCCGGGCCTCGGCCTTGGTCCATTCCTTGCGCGACTCATGGTACCGGGCCCAGGCTAGGTAGAGCGAATACTCCGCCTTGCCTATATCCGAGGAGAAGGTCCGCCCGATCTTCGCGTCGAGTTCCTTGACCACGGCCAGCACCGACTCGGCCTCGTCGAATCGGCCCTTGGCCGAGAGCCCGTCGACGCTCCCGAGCCGTTTCTCGACGATATGCGCTATGTCGGAGCGTAGCTGGCGATAGGCCCGCGTCCCCTCGACGTCGCGCGGCTCCACGTCCGTGGCCCGGGCTATCAAGTTGAAGGCCTGGATATAGGCGCGCTCCTTCTTGGCGTCGTCGGCGTCCGACGCCCCGACGCGTATGGCCTCCGCTTCCGTCAGCCTGGCCGAGACGAACGCGGCCCTGACGTCGGCGGTCGACCGATGGAGCTTCTTGGCGTCGTCATCCTGGGGATAGATGTCGAGCGCCCGCCTGACCGCCAGGAGCATCGCGTACTCGTCGTCGGGGTTGCGCTTAGGCTTGGCGAGCAGGCCCTCCGCCTTGGCCATCGAGCTGGAGAAGCGACTGGCCCTGAAATCCTCGACGAGGGCCAGGTACCTCGCGGCCTCGGCGTTGTTCGGATCGTAGCGCAACGCGGCCTCGAACAGGCGCTGGATCGACGCCGCGGCCGCCACGTCGCCCTGGCCTAAGAGGCGCTCTCGGTACTCGTCGATGCCCGACGCCGTCAGGGCCTCCGATTGGTACGCCGAATCGACGCCGAACGCGACGAGGAAGGGGTCGCCGAGCGACGCGCACGAGGCGCCCAGAATACAGGCCGCCGAGGCGGCTAGCAACATTCTACGCATGGCTCACTCCGGGTAGCGCATGAGCGCTACGACACACGATATAGTATCGTGCATGAGAAGCCTTTCCAACAGCCCCGGACCGATACACTTCGTAGCGCCGCGGCTTCCATTCCACTCGAGGCCAGAATTTGGGTACAATAGACGCATGTCATCGATCGACCGGGCGGGGCCATCGAGCCGCTCGGCATGAGGCCGAGCGCCCTTCAGAGCGCCATGAAGCGCCTGGGTATCGCCAAGAACCGTAAAACAAAGGAGGATAGTATGGAAAAAGGCAAGACTATGGACGCGGCCCTGGCTAAGAAAGTCTCAGGGTTCCAGCGCGACGAGATAACCGGCTGCATCCTGTACGGCAAGCTTTCCAGGGTCATCAAGGACGCGAACAACGCCAAGGTCCTGGCCGACATGGCCCAGGCCGAACGGCAGCACTACGAGTTCTGGAAATCGCTGTCCGGCAAGGACGAGGCGCCCTACCGGGGACTTGTATTTTTCTATTATTGGTGCGCGCGTATCCTCGGCCTCACCTTCGCGCTCAAGCTGATGGAAAAGGGCGAGAAGGCCGCGATCGACGGCTACCGGGCGGTGGCCCACCTCGTACCGCAGGCCGAGCGCATCGGCCGGGAGGAGGAGGAGCACGAGGATTCGCTCTTGGCCATGCTCGACGAGGAACGCCTGGCGTACATGGGCTCCATCGTGCTCGGCCTCAACGACGCGCTGGTCGAGCTGACCGGGACGCTGGCAGGCCTGACCTTCGCGCTGCGTAACGGCCCGCTCGTAGCGATATCGGGCATCATCACAGGCATAGCGGCGGCCTTCTCCATGGCGGCCTCCGACTACCTGGCCAGCAAGGCCGACGGCGACCCGAGGGCGGCCAAGTCCGCCCTGTACACCGGAGTCGCCTACCTCGTCACGGTCGTCCTCCTCGTCATGCCCTACCTCGTGCTACCTCGGGACGGATCCTGGATCTTCGTCAGCCTGGCGATCACGCTCGCCATCGCCGTCGCCATCATCGCGGCGTTCAACTTCTACCTAGCCGTCGCCAAGGACCTGAATTTCAAGCGCCGCTTCGGCGAGATGGCGGGCATCAGCCTGGGCGTCTCGGCGTTCTCGTTCGGCGTCGGCCTCGTCGTCAGGGCCGTGTTCGGCATCGACGTATAAGGCCGCCCGAGGCCACGGCACCGAGGCCCGGCCGCCATTGACAGGCCATGGGCCCGCTGGTAGCCTGTGGCCCCACCTTAGCCACTCGAGGAGAGCGACATGGACGCTAGAACACAGGTACGAGAAGCCGCCGGTTATATAGCCGCGAGGATACGGGTTAAGCCGACGATAGCCCTGGTGCTCGGCTCGGGCCTCGGCAGCCTGGCCGACGAGGTCGAAGACCCGGTCGCCCTGCCCTACGGCGAGATCCCGCACTTCCCCTCGTCAACCGCCCCCGGCCACGCGGGCCGCCTCGTCGTCGGCACGATGGCCGGCAAGGCCGTGCTCGTGATGCAGGGCCGCTTCCATTACTATGAGGGCCATCCGCTCGAGCGCATAGCCTTTCCGGTGCGCGTCTTCAAGGCGCTCGG
>JAKQKE010000146.1 GCA_029560805.1 Spirochaetota bacterium | reverse complement strand
GCGATCTCGGCGCTCGGCCAGGCGAAGACCTGGTCGGCCCCGAGGTGGCGCGAGCACATGGCGATGTACGCGCCGCCGTAGGCCTTGCGCACGATCACGGTGATCTTCGGCACGGTCGCCTCGGAGTAGGCGTACAGGAGCTTGGCGCCGTGGCGTATCACGCCGCCGTGCTCCTGACCGACGCCCGGCAGATAGCCGGCGGTGTCGGTCAGCGTGACGAGGGGGATATTGAACGAGTCGCAGAAGCGGATGAAGCGGCTGGCCTTGTCCGAAGCGTTGATGTCGAGCACGCCGGCCATCACCTTGGGCTGGTTGGCTATGACGCCGACCGAACGACCGTCGAGTCTGGCGAAGCAGGTGACGATGTTCTTGGCGTAGAGGGGCTGGATCTCGAAATAGTCGCCGTCGTCGAAGACCTGGGCTATCACGTCGCGGATGTCGTAGGGCTTATTGGGTGAGTCGGGGATGATGCCGACGAGGCCCGGGCAGGCGCGAGCGACGTCGTCGCCGCCGGAGACGATCGGCGCGTCTTCCACGTTGTTCTGCGGTAGGTACGACAGCAGCTTGCGCACGCCCTCGATGGTCGCCTTCTCGTCGGCGAACATAAGGCTGGCGCAGCCGGAGGTCTCGCTGTGCACCAGGGCGCCGCCGAGGGCCTCGGCCGAAACGTCCTCTCCGGTCACGGCCTTGATAACCTGCGGACCGGTAATGAACATGTTGGAGGTCTTGTCGACCATCACGGTGAAGTCGGTCAGGGCCGGGGAGTAGACGGCGCCGCCGGCGCAGGGGCCCATGATCACCGAAATCTGCGGGATCACGCCGGAGGCCAGCGTGTTGCGGTAGAAGATGTTGCCGTAGCCGTACAGCGCGTCGACGCCTTCCTGGATGCGCGCGCCGCCCGAGTCGTTGATGCCGATGCAGGGGCAGCCGACCTTCATGGCCATGTCCATGGCCTTGCAGATCTTGGCGGCGTGCATCTCGCCTAAACTACCGCCGATGACGGTGAAGTCCTGCGCGAACAGGTAGACGAGGCGGCCGTTGACCGTGCCGTAGCCGATGACGACGCCCTCGCCGGGCGCCTCGACCTCGGCCATGCCCAGGTCGGTGGCGCGATGCTCTACGAACGCGTCGATCTCGGTGAAGGTACCTGGATCGAGAAAGGCCTCGATCCGCTCCCGGGCGGTCATCTTGCCCTTGTCGTGCTGTGCCGCGACGCGCTTGGGGCCGCCACCGGCGGTCACGCGCTCGCGTCGCGTAGACAGGTCTTTCAGCTTGGAATCCATAAAATTCGCTCCATCCTTCCGGAAATTGCTTGTTACAGAGTCTAGCCTTTTTGGCAAAGCTCGATAAGTACCCCATTCGTCGCCTTGGGGTGCAAGAAGGCGATCTTGGCCCCGCCGGCGCCGTACCGCGGCTTCTCGTCTATCAGCCTGACGCCCTTGGCCTTGAGCTCGGCGAGCGCGGCCTCGATGTCGTCGACCTTGAAGGCGATGTGCTGGATGCCCTGTCCCCGGGTCTCGATGAACCTGGCTATCGGGCCGTCCGGGGCGGTCGACTCGAGCAGCTCTATCTCCGAGTCGCCGACCGGCAGGAAGGCCGTCTTGACCTTCTGCTCCTCGACGGTCTCAGTGCCGTGCAGCTGCATGCCCAAGAGGTCGGTATACACCTTGAGCGTCTCTTCCAGGTTCGATACGGCAATGCCGATGTGGTCAACCTTGACGACCATGAATCCTCCTATGCTGTCGTCGCCGCGCGCTGGGTACGCTTCATCGCGTCCTCGAGCGCGTCGAGCGCGTCGTAGTAGTCTATGCCCCGGTCGAGGACCGACCGGGCCAGCTCGGCCAGGGTCTCGCGGCTCTCGTCCCGCTCGAGTTCCGATAGCACCCGCTGGGCTGCTCCGCGACCGAGTTCCCAAGCCAGGTTGGCCTCGCGCCTCGAGCGCAGGAAGCCCGTGGCGGCGAGAGCCGCCTCGTGCGCCTTGATCTCGTCGACCAGGGGCCCGATGCCCTCGCCCGTCTCGGCCACCGTCTTGACGACCGGCGGTATCTCGAGGTTCGGGTGGCCGGTCGCCTGCGCGGTTATATGGTGGAAGGCGCCCTGCTCCGCCGGGCCTCTGGACGCGACGGCCTCCGTCGCGCCGCCCGCATTGCCAGCGTCGCCGCGTAGCGCCGAGCGCGCCTCGAATAGCGGCGTGAAGCGGGTCGCGGCCCCGTTGAGCACGGCGGTCTCGAGCATCGCGCGTATCTCGCGTACCACGCGCTCGGCGCCGTCCTTATCGGCTTTGTTCACGCAGAAGACGTCGCCTATCTCCATGACGCCGGCCTTGATCGCCTGAATGTCGTCCCCGAGGCCGGGGACCGATACGAGCACGACGGTGTCGGCTATGCGCACGATGTCCACCTCGGACTGGCCGACGCCGACGGTCTCGATGATCACGTCGTCGTAGCCGGCAGCGTCGAGGACGCGCACGGCCTCGCTGGCGGCCCTGGATAGGCCGCCGAGGTGGCCGCGCGTGGCCAGGCTACGGATATAGACGCCGTCGTCGGTCGCGTGGCGCTGCATACGGATGCGGTCGCCGAGTATGGCGCCGCCGGTGAACGGGCTGGACGGGTCTACGGCGATGACCGCCACCTTGCGACCGCGGCCGCGCAGGTCACCGACCAGCTTGTCGGTCAGCGTACTCTTACCGGCGCCTGGCGGCCCGGTGATGCCGACGACGTGGGCCTTGCCGCCGTAGGCATGGAGCGCCTTGAGGACGGCGAGGCGCGACGGATCCTCCCGCTCGATCATGGAGATCAGGCGGGCCGTCGCCCTCGCGTCGCCGGCGCGGACCCGGTCCGCGCTTACGGCAGAATCGTCCACGGCCTACGCCTTCCGCTTGAGGTTCTTCTTGATGAACTCGATGATATCGCCGGTCGGCGAGCCTGGGGTAAAGACGGCCGCGATACCGGCGCCTTTGAGGCCGGGGATATCGTCGTCCGGGATCACTCCGCCGCCGATCACGAGCACGTCCTCGACGCCCTTCTCCTTGAGCAGCTCCATGACGCGTGGGAACAGGTGGTTATGCGCGCCGGAGAGGATGCTCATCGCCACAACGTCGACGTCCTCCTGGACGGCTGCCGAGACGATCTGCTCCGGCGTCTGTCTGAGGCCCGTATAGATCACTTCCATGCCGGCGTCGCGCAGCGCCCTGGCTATCACCTTGGCGCCGCGGTCGTGGCCGTCGAGGCCCGGCTTGGCTACGAGTACGCGTATCGTTCGTTCCATGTCCACCTACCTTTACAGGATGACCTTCTGCTGGTACTCGCCGAACTCGGCACGCAGTACATCGCAGATCTCGCCGAGGGTCGCGTAGGCCTTGACGGCGTCGAGGATGAGCGGCATCAGGTTGGCGTCGCCCTTGGCGCCCGCCTTGAGAGCGGCCAGCGTACCCTCGACGGCCCGGTTGTCGCGCTTGGCCCGCAGCTCCTTGAGCTTGGCGGCCTGCCTCTCGCCGACGATCGGGTCGACCCGCAGGAGGCCCTTGGGCGAGCCTTCCTCGATCTGGAACTTGTTGACGCCGACCACGACGCGTTCGCCTGACTCCACGTCCATCTGGTACGCGTAGGCCGCGTCCTGGATCTCCTGCTGGACGTAGCCTTTCTCGATAGCCTTGACCGCGCCGCCGAGGCCGTCGATCGTGGCGATGTAGGCCTCCGCTTCCTTCTGGATGCGGTCGGTCATGCTCTCCACGTAGTACGAGCCGGCGAGCGGGTCGATGGTCTCCGCGGCGCCCGACTCGTAGGCGACGATCTGCTGGGTACGCAGCGCGATGCGCACAGAGGCCTCGGTCGGGAGCGCGAGCGCCTCGTCCTTGGAGTTGGTGTGCAGGGACTGGGTGCCGCCGAGCACGGCGGCCAGGGTCTGGATCGCCACGCGGACGATGTTGTTATCGGGCTGCTGGGCCGTCAGCGTGGAGCCGGCGGTCTGCGTATGGAAGCGTAGCGACAGGCTCTTCGGGCTCTTGGCGCCGAAGCGCTCCTTCATCACCTTGGCCCAGACGCGGCGCGCGGCGCGGAACTTGGCCACTTCCTCGAACAGGTCGTTGTGGGCGTTGAAGAAGAACGACAGGCGCGGCGCGAACTGATCGACGTCGAGTCCAGCCTTGATCGCGGCGTCGACGTAGGCGATGCCGTCGGCGATCGTGAAGGCGACCTCCTGGGCGGCCGTCGAGCCGGCCTCGCGGATATGGTAGCCGGAGATCGAGATCGTGTTCCAGTTGGGCACGCTCTTGGAGCAGTACGCGAAGATGTCGGTGATGAGCCGCATCGACGGCGCCGGCGGGAAGATATAGGTGCCGCGGGCGACATACTCCTTGAGTATGTCGTTCTGGATCGTACCTTCGAGCTTGTCCGGGCTGACGCCCTGCTTCTCGGCCACGGCGATATACATCGCCAGGAGCACCGAGGCGGGGGCGTTGATCGTCATCGAGGTGGACACCTTGTCGAGCGGTATGCCGTCGAACAGGATCTCCATGTCGGCCAAAGAGTCGATGGCTACGCCCACCTTGCCGACCTCGCCCTGGGACAGCGCGTGGTCGGAATCGTAGCCGATCTGGGTCGGCAGGTCGAAGGCGACCGACAGGCCCGTGGTGCCCTGCTCGAGCAGGAACTTATAGCGCTTGTTCGACTCCTCGGCGGTGGAGAAGCCGGCGTACTGGCGCATGGTCCAGAAGCGGCCGCGGTACATGGTGTTCTGGACGCCGCGCGTGTACGGATACTCGCCGGGGAAGCCGACGTCGCGAGCGTAGTCACGGCCCGCGTCGTCGAGCGGCGTGTACAGACGCTTGACCGGCGACTTCGAGCCGGTCACGAAGGACTTCTTGCGCTCGGGGAACCTGGCTATCGACTTCTCGACGCCCGAGTCGTAGGCCTCGAAGCCCTTCTTGATGGAATCGGTATCGCTCATGCTTGCCTCCGCCTTAGGCTTTCGCGGCCTTGGCTGCGAGCTCGAAGCCGGCCCGCAGCGCCTTGAGGTTCAGGTCCTCGGTACCCTTCGGAACGCGGTTGAGCACCGCCTTCTCGAGAGTGGCCTGCCTGACGACGCCGGATACGCCTCCGAGCACGCCGAGGGCGACGATGTTCGCGACGACCTTCTTGCCTATCGTCGTCGCCGCGGTGTCGAGTATCGGCACGGCGACCGTCCGCGCGGTGATCGCGGGGTCGAGGCATACCGACGAGTCGACGATGATCAGGCCTTTGCCCATCAGCGTGCCGTAGGCCTTGTAGGCATCGGTCGTCAGCGCGAGCAGGAAGTCCGGGTCGGTGGCCTTGGGATAGTCTATATCGTCCTCGGAGACGACGACCTCGGCCTTGCTGGAGCCGCCTCGGGCCTCGGGCCCATAGCTCTGGGTCTGGACGGCGTTCTTGCCGTCCAGGATGGCGCCCTCGGCGAGCACGATGCCGGCGAGCAGGAGGCCTTGGCCTCCCGAGCCGCTTAGTCTGAATTCTGTGCGCATCCCCGTACTCCCCCCTGGAAATCATCGAACTTACGCCGCACGCCCTCGACGAGCCTGGCGTATTCGGCGGTGAACTCCGGCGCCGCCTTGTTGTACAGCTCGCCGATCAGGAACTTGCCCTCGAGCTTCTCGGGCGCCATCGCGGCTGCGGCCTTTACGTTGACCGCGTGCTCCTTCTGCCAGTTGAACAGCTCGACCGCGCCGCCGATCTTATTCTTGCGGCCGTAGTAGGTCGGGCAACCGACGACCGCCTCGACCACGGAGAAGCCCGGGTTGAGCAGGGCCTTCTCGATCATCTCGCCGAGCAGCTGTACGTGGTAGGAAGTGCCACGGGCGACGAAGGTGGCGCCCGAGGCTATGGCCAGGTTGGCCAGGTCGAAGGGCCGCTCCACGTTGCCGTAGGGCGCCGTCGTGCCGAGCATGCCGGTCGGCGTCATCGGCGAGTACTGGCCACTCGTCATGCCGTAGTTGTTATTATTCATCACGATGGTCGTGATGTCGACGTTGCGTCGGGCCGCGTGGATGAAATGGTTGCCGCCGATGGCGGTGCAGTCGCCGTCACCGGTCATCACGATGACCTTGAGCTCGGGGCGCGACAACTTGATACCGGTGGCGAACGCGATGGCGCGGCCGTGGGCGGTATGGAGCGTGTCGAAGTCCAGGTAGCCCGAGGCGCGGCTGGAGCAGCCGATACCGGAGACGACGACGACGTTGTTCTTGTCGATGCCCAGCTTGGCGAGCGTCCTGGTCAGCGCGCCGGTGACGGTGCCGTGGCCGCAGCCGGGGCACCATATATGAGGAAGCCTGTTCTGCCTGAAGTAGTCGAGGCCGCTGCTCATTTCGAGCCTCCCATGATGGATGCCAGTATCTCCTCCGGCCTGAACAGCTCGCAATTGACCTTGCTGAGCTTCTCCACCGGAGCCTTGCCCGCCACGACCCGCTCCACCTCGTACACGAGCTGGCCCAGGTTCATCTCGGGCACGATGATCCGCTTCACCTTGGAGGCCAGCTCGCGGAGCGGTTCCTCGGGGAACGGCCAGACGGTCTTCGGCCTCCAGAGGCCGGCCTTCACGCCCTTGGCCCTGGCCTGACGCACCGCGGAGGTGGCGGACATGGCCGATGAGCCGAACGCGACGACGAGCACGTCGCAGTCGTCAGCGCTCTCGGTCGCATAGTCGCGCAAGACCGGCTCGGCCTTCTCGACTTTGCGCATCAGGCGCTGGATCAAGGCGCCGGCCACGTCTCCCTTGTTGGTCGGGAAGCCGGTCTCGTCATGCGACAGGCCGGTTACGTGCCAGCGGTAGCCTTTGCCGAACGGCGCCATGAGGGGCACGCCGCCGTCCGGGTCGGCCTTGTAGGGTACGTAGCCCGCGGGAGTCGCCGGGGCCGCTCGGTTGACTACCTTGAGGGTCTTGAGGTCAGGCAGCACGACCTTCTCGCGCATGTGCCCGATCGTCTCGTCGGAAAGCACGATGACCGGCACGCGGTATTCCTCGGCGATGTTGAAAGCCTTGACGGTCAGGTCGAAGCACTCGCGCACGTTGCCGGGAGCTAGCACCACGACGGGATGGTCGCCGTGAGTACCCCAACGGGCCTGCATCACGTCTCCCTGGGCCAGCGAGGTGGGCATGCCGGTCGACGGGCCGACGCGCTGCACGTCGACGATGACGATGGGCACCTCGGAGATGGCCGCGTAGCCGAGCAGCTCCTGCATCAACGAGAAGCCGGGGCCGCTGGTAGCGGTCATGGCCTTGCGACCGGTCAGCGAGGCGCCAATGATGGCGGCGACCGAGCCTATCTCGTCCTCCATCTGGATGAACTTGCCGCCGACCTTGGGAAGCTCTTCGGCGCACAGCTCGGCAATCTCGGTGGACGGAGTGATCGGGTAGCCGGCGAAGAAGCTGAGGCCGGCGGTAAGGGCGCCGAGGGTACAGGCCTCGTTGCCCTGCATGAGCTTAGCTTCAGGCATGATTGGCCTCCGGCGGCACGGCGTAGTCCACGCACGAGGAGTCCTTCTCCTCGGGCTTATCGAGTCCCGTCTCCCTGATCTCGATGGCGTAGTCGGGACACCTGAGTTCGCACATCCGGCAGCCGATGCAATCGGCCGGCCTGGCGGCGAAAACCTTGCCATTGCGTAGCTCCAGTACGGTTTTCGGGCAGAAGGATACGCATACATTGCATCCCTTGCACCAACGCTCGCGAATGACATGCTCGAAGGTACGTTTCCTTTGTTCGCTCATATCCTGCTCTCTATGGATGATGCGCCGTTACGGCGATACGTGATTACTGCTTATACACTGCCCGGCTCGTCCGAACGGAGGCGCGATCGTCGATACGAGGCCGTCGTTCAACGATAGTCCCAAGCGATCGGCTTGTCAAAAACCTCCCGGGCGGCGTCCAACGACCTCGTTTCGGCGTCGTCTCTCGATCGCCTCCGAATTTGTTAAGCGCGGATTCCACCTGGTGGAACCCATCAATACCTTTTCCATTTATTAAAGCATAGACCTCGACCAGAGCATTGTCAAGTGAAGCTAGCACCTATTGAAACCACTATTTCATCTATTGACAAGTGTCACTACAGACGTGATACTTCCATTATGCGTGACTATGTTCCACCAAGTGGAATGATAGCCAGGCGCCACATAAACCAGGCTATATAGAGGAACACATATGCCGACGAGCGATACACCCGTCAGGTCCATCGAGCGCGCGCTGGACATCATGGACTGTTTCCAGCCGGACAGGCTGGAGTTATCGCTGACGGAGATCGCCACCGGCATCGAACTGGCCATGAGTACGACCTCGCGCATCGTGGCCACTCTCGAGAAGCGCCATTACCTGTCCAGGAACCCCGACACGCAGCGCTACTCGCTCGGCTCGAGGATATCCCAGATCGGAGCGCTCGGTTTATCCAACATGGACCTGCGCAGGGTGGCCCTGCCGTTCATGAAGGAGCTGAACGCGCTCTACAACGAGGGTGTCAGCCTATATATAGAACGCGACAACGAGCGGATCTGCATCGAGCGGGTCGAAAGTACGCTACCGCTCAGGCGAGTGATCAACGTTGGCGACCGCCATCCCCTGACCAGGGGAGCCGCCGGCAGGGTGCTCCTGGCCTACATGCCGGCCGATCGTCGTCAGGCCCTACTGTCCGAAGATCCGTTCACTACCGAGGAGAGCCTCGCGGAGCTGCGCCATGGCGGCTACACGGTCAGCCTCGGCGAGCGGGAGGAAGGTGTCACCTCTATCGCGGCGCCCATCCAGGACGCCCAGTGCGCCGTGATCGCCGCCCTGTCGATGTCGGGCCCGTCGGTCCGCTTCGAGGGCTCGGGCTTCTCCGACAAGATAGCCAAGGTCAAGCGCTGCGCCGAGCTCATATCGAACGCGCTCGGGCGATAGCGGTCCGATCGGCTGGATCATCGTCCGGGCATCCTGTATACTGGAAGGACGGTCGCGTCCTTTCGACTCGCGACCATCATGATACTACGGAGCATACGATGGCTAAGCGTCTCTTGATTCGCGACCTGACCCTGCGCGACGGCCAGCAATCCCAGTTCGCCACCCGAATGAACCAGGACCAGGTCGACCGCGTCCTGCCGTTCTATCGCGAGGCCCGATTCTACGCCATGGAAGTCTGGGGCGGCGCAGTCCCCGATTCGGTGATGCGCTTCCTGAACGAGAGCCCCTGGACCAGGCTCGAGACCATCCGGGACGGCGTGGCCGGCGCCTCCAAGCTGACCGCCCTATCCCGCGGGCGCAACCTGTTCGGCTACAACCCCTACCCCGACTCCGTCATCGAGGGCTTCTGCAGGAACTCCGTGAGGTCGGGCATCGATATCATGCGCGTGTTCGACGCGCTGAACGACGTCGACAACATGACGAGTACCATACGCTTCGTCAAGGAGAACGGCGGCATGGCCGACTGCGCGGTCTGCTATACCGTCGACCCGAAGTTCACCTTCGGGGACCGCGTCGGCGCCTTCTTCAAGGGAAAGAAGATACCCGGCACGCTATTCGGCGTGCCCTATTTCGTGCGCAAGGCCAAGGAGCTAGCGGCCGCCGGCGCCGACATGATCACCATCAAGGACATGGCCGGCCTCGTCGACCCCGCGACCAGCGCCGAGCTGATCAAGGCCCTCAAGGCCGAGGTCGGCGTGCCCATAGATCTGCACACCCACTGTACGCCCGGTTACGGGACGGCGAGCGTCCTGATGGCCATGGTCTCGGGCGTCGACATCGTCGACACGGTGGTCATGAATTTCTCCGGAGGCCCCGCGGCGCCGGCCTTCGAGATCGTCCAGCTCCTGGCCGACCGGCTCGGCATCGATACCGGCGTCGACCTGGCGGCCGTAGCGGCTATCAACCGCGAGCTAGGCGGCATACGCGCCGAGCTGTCCAAATTCGACCAGTTCAAGCGCCTACCCCCGGATATTGACCTGACCGCCTACGAACCGAGCCCGGAGTTGCGTTCCCTGTTCGACGGGGCGGCCGAGGCCGCTACGGCCGGTAGGATAGACGAGACGCTCAGGCTCTGCCAGGCCATCGAGGCCGCGTTCAACTACCCCGAGCCCGACGAGATCGTCAAACGCGCCCAGATCCCCGGCGGCATGTACACGAACATGATGTCGCAGCTCAAGGAAGCCAAGCTCGAGCAGCACCTCGAGGAAGTGCTCCAGATCGTGCCGCAGGTCAGGCTCGACGCCGGCGTACCGCCGCTCGTCACCCCGACCAGCCAGATCGTCGGCGTGCAGGCGGTCAACTGCATCGTCGACAAGGCCCAGGGTAAGCCCTTCTATTCGAACGTCTCCAAGAACTTCGTCGAGCTGGTCAAGGGCTCCTACGGACGCACGCCCTTCCCGGTCGACCCGGCCTTCCGCGAGAAGGTAGCCGGCGTGCGAGACGAGGTGCCCTACGACACGAGCAAGTACAAGAAGCAGGACAATCCCGAGCTGGCCGACTGCGGTGGCCTCAGGCTCGCGCTCAACGAGAAGGAGGAACTCCTCCTCGAGCTGTTCCCGAGCGTGGCCGACAAATTCCTGAAGGGTCGGAGGCAGGCCGAATGGCAGGCGATGGAGGCAGCGCGACTAGCCGCCTTGCCGCCTGAACCGGATCCGGACGAAGGCGCGCGGTATCCGTCCAAATTCTGGGAAGAGGAACTGCAGCTGGCCATCGAGGGCTGATAGCGATAGGCGGAGAACGAAGGAGGCGGTCGAAAGGCCGCCTCCTCCATTCAATCCCCGCTAGCGATTCCCTATGGTCGACGGTACCTTCGAACTAATCCAGGACACATCGAAACCTCGTAGTGTGGACGCTTTCATCCAGATACCGGCATAGAGGCGATCGGTCTCCGTATCATCTCCCCAGCCGCTTCCTAAGCGCTTTATGCCAGAACAGTCTCGCTCGCTCGGCCGCCCTGAACGCCGCGTAGGCCGCCGGCCTGAGCACGTAGTCCCAAGCGCCCGCATAGTGGCGGATCTCGCCACCGAAGCCGGTCTTGAAGCGATAGAGGCCGGACATCGCATGCTTCGGGTCGTCGGTCGGGGGTATACCGTAGAAGTCGTAGCTACGGCACCCCGCGTCCCTGGCAGCCTTGACGGCGGCCCATTGGAGCGCGTAGGCGGGCATCAGGTTGCGATGCTCGTCGCCCGACGCGCCGTACAGGTAGGTGGCCTCGTCGCCGTAGAAGACGGTGACGATACCGGCCAAGGCCAGTCCTTCGTGGCGCGCCATCCACAGCCTGATATCCGGCTTCGGTTCGGCCGAGCCCGCGACCTCGAGTCCGAACAGACGCTCGTAATACGAGGCGGGATGGATGGCTATCCGATCGCGTGCCGCCGTCGCCTCGTAGAGCGCGTAGAACTCTCCCAGCGAGCCGGATCCCTCCGAGGCTACCGTCACGCCTTTCTTCTCCGCGAGCCTGATATTGTAGCGCCACTTTGGCTTCATGCCGGCGAGCAGGTCGTCGTCAGGCCTCGCGATGTCGAGGACGACGCTGTCAGGCGGCTGCACGTCGGAGGCCTTGCGCAGCGGCGCGCTAAAGACCGGCCTAGGAGGCGTAGCGAGTCTGTCCGAGGACGCTTCGCCTGAAGCGTCCTCGGCCTCGTACCAGACCGGATCGAAGCGTATGAACAGGCAGGATCCCGATACGAGGCCGCGCAAGGCCTTGGCCAGGGCCACGAGAAGCCCCGTCCGTCCGGCCGGCTCCAAGGCCACGGACGGTCCGTGCGGTACGTAGGCGAAACGGAAACCGACCCCGAGGCCGCGTTCCATCACGGTCAGCGTGAAGATCGAGCCGGCGTATGGCCCGTCGTCGAGCCGCGCGTCGTAGCGGACGTAGCTCCAACCAGCCTCCACCTTGAAATCCGCCCAGAATCGACTCTGGAGAAATACGGGAGCGATGGCGTTTTGATTCTCAGTTAGGGTCAGGCGCATCTGCATGTATCCTTTTTAAGACGAAGGGGCGGCGAAATCAGCCTTGATTCGCCGCCCCGACATACATTTCTGACATCACGAGGCTTATTTCAGCCGCTGAGCCTATCGGAAGCTCAGCCCACCTCGCCGTCGGGAATCTTCGTGGTAGCGAGGTTCTTGCCATCAGCCGTCAGGGCCTTGACTCCGACCATCGGCGTATTGCCCTTGGCCACGATAGGCACCGAGAAGAACGCGTCCACATCGATCTCCGCATCGGCCGGAACGGAGGCGTCCTGCCCCTCGAGCACGACGCGGGTGCCGGGCGCCGCCCAGGGCGCCTCGAGCGCCTCGACGACTTCCTTGCCTTCATCGCCGGAACGCGAGGCCGCCAGGAGCATGCCCCGGGATTCGACGCCGCGTAGCTTGGCCGGCTTGAGGTTGTTGACGAGCACGATGTGCTTGCCGAGTAGATCCTCCTCTGCGTAGAACGGCACGAGGCCCGATACTATCACGCGCTCGGCGCCGGAGCCGTCGTCGAGCGTCTCGACATACAGCTTGTCGGCCTTGGGGTGGCGCTCGACTTTGACTATTTTCGCCACCCGCAGGTCGACGAGCCGGGCGAAGCGCTCCTCGAGCGGCAGCTCGGCGTATGGGATGGGCTTCGGCTCCGCGGGCTTGTCCGCAGGCTTGTCCGCGGGCTTCTCAGGCTTAGCCTGAGCGGCGACCTTCCCCGAGTCGGCGTCGCGAGCCGCCCGCTCCTTCTGCGAGCCCGAATAGCGCTCGCGCAGCTCGGCTACGCGGTCCGGGTCGAGCTTCTGGAACAGCACGCCGACCTCGGACAGCCTGGACAGCCCCTCGAGCCGACCAAGGTCCTTCCAGGAAAGGCCGCTCGCGTCCGGCCCCGAGGAGATGCTCTGGCCGAAGAAACCCGCCAGCCGGCTCATGGCTTGGGGCATGTATGGGTGCATCATGACGGCCAGGTCGCGTAGTACGTAGCAGAGGTCGGAGATGAGGCTCGCGGCCTTCTCGGGTTCGGCCGTCCTGGCCTTCCACGGCTCTTCGGCCTGGAAGCGCTTGTTGGCGATGTCCGAGATCTGGAAGACCGTCCTGAACGCGTCGCGCAGCTCGGCGCGCTCGAGCCTATCGGCAACCTCGGCCTCGAGGGCGCGCACCTCGGCCTAGAAGGCCTCGTCCGGCTTGCCGACCGGTATGACGCCGTCGTAGAAGCGTTGCACGAACGACAGCGTACGGTTGGCCAGGTTACCCAGGTTACCGATGAGCTCGCCGTTCACCTTCTCGAGGAAGTCGGCCCAGGTGAAGACCACGTCGCTCTTCTCGGGCCGATTATAGAAGACATAGAAGCGCCAGACATCGGCCGGTATGCCGGTCTCCATCGCGTCGGTGCCGAAGACGCCGACGCCCTTGGACTTGGAGAACTTGCTCGACTCGTAGTTCAGGTACTCGGTACTGGACATATGGTGAAGCATCGTCCAATCCCGGCCGGAACCGAGCAGGGTGCTCGGGAAGATCACCGTGTGGAACGGGATATTGTCCTTGCCTATGAACTGGAACAGCTCCACCTCGTCGGGCTTCATCCACCAGTCCTTCCAGTCGAAGCCGCGCTCGTCGCCCCCGCAGGCGGAGATGGACAGGTAGCCGATGGGCGCGTCGAACCAGACGTAGAAGACCTTGTCCTCGAAGCCGGGCTTGGGCACCGGGATGCCCCACTTGAGGTCGCGCGTGATGGCGCGCGGTTTGAGCCCGTCGCGTATCCAGGCCTGGGTCATCTGGATGGCGTTATTGGTCCAGAAGCCCTTGACGCTCGCGTCCTTCATCCAGGCCTCGAGCCTGGGCTTGATGGCCGGCAGGTCGATGTACAGGTGCCTGGTCGAGCGCGGCTTCGGCGAGGCCCCGCAGGTCGAGCACTTGGGCCGCTGGAGTTCCGAGGGCTCGAGTAGCTTGCCGCAGGCCTCGCACTGGTCGCCACGCGCGTCGTCGTAGCCGCAGTGCGGGCAGGTGCCGCGTACGTAGCGGTCGGCCAGGAAGCGGCCGCACGGCTCGCAGTACAGCTGCTCGATGGTCTGCTCGGTGATGAAACCGGCCTCGTCGAGATCCTTGAACAGCGACTGCACGATCTCCTTCTGGCGAGGCGTCGAGGTCCGGCCGAATTTATCGAAGCCTATGCCGAACCATTCGTAGATGGCCTTATGGATCTCGTGGAAGCGCGAGCACAGCTCGGCGGGGCTCACGCCCTCCTCGGCCGCCTTGGTCTCGGTGGCCGTGCCGTACTCGTCGGTGCCGCAGACGTAGAGGGTCTCGTAGCCGCGGAGCCGACAGGCGCGGGCGAACACGTCGGCCGACAGGACCTGGATCAGGTTGCCGAGGTGCGGAACGTTATTGACGTACGGGAGTGCGCTGGTTACGAGGCGTCGTTTCATGGTGGCCTTACTATACGGAGGGTAAAAACCGCTGTCAACGGCGGTACCCGCCGATAGGCGCTCAGAAGACTACCTTGGCCTCGAGCGATAGCGAGTAGCCGAAGCCCCAGAGCGCGCCGTCGACGTAGGCCGCGAGCGTCTGCCACAGCCCGACTCCGAGGCCGATGGAAAGGCTTCCCCCGGCCGTGGCCCTGGTCGAGTAGCCGAGCGAGAGGCGCTCGGACAAGGGTGCCGAGGCGCTCTTCGTCCGCCCGACGGTCAGGCCGGCGGTATATCCGTCCTTGAGCGCGAGCGGCTCGGAGAGCGTCGCGTCGAGCCATTCCGACACCCAGCTCGGTTCCTCGTCGGCGCCAGAGTCCGCCGAGGCCCGGACCGAGCGCCTCCTCGCGTCGATGGCCAGGCCAGCCAGGTCTCCGAGCCAGGTGCGAGTCGGGCGCGTCGTCAGCGCCGCGTCGATCGACTCGGACCACGGGATGAGGCTCCTCGTCGTCTCGATGGCCAGGTTCGAGGTCAGCGCGAAGCCCAGGCCGCCCGTACCCTCGAGGCTCATCGCCAGGCTCGACGTCAGCGACGGCAGGACGGCGCCGTCGGAGGCGTATCGGGTCAGGCTAAGCGCGTGCTTGAACGAGTACTCGTCGAACGCCGCGCGCTTGAGGAGCGGCGCGGCCCCGCTCGAGGCGAACACGTTGGCCGCCCCTCCAGCGATGGATAGCGACAGCCGGCCGGACTCTACGGCCGTGTCGGCGTCCAACTCGATGAGCCTCGCGTAGGACAGGGTCGCGGAGCTCGGGGCCAGCAGGTCGACGAGGCCGTAGCCTATCGGTCGGCGTAGCGCGACGCCGAGTTCGGCCTCGTGCGAGGCGGCCGAGGCGCCGTCGGCGAACGCCTCGAAGCCGTCGAAGGCGTCGGCCGACCACAGCTCGACGATGGGTACGGAGGACCAGAGAGTCCCGGCGGCCACCACGGCCCGGTAGAAGTCGGCTACGTCGCCGGCGAAGGAGCCTGACTCGCTGGCGCGCTCCACGCTCGCCTTGCGAGAATAGTACGGAGCGATCGACACGGGGCCGAACCGCGTAGGCAGGCTCGCCTTGGCGACCACGGACGACGCGGGAACGGAACCGCGCTCGTAGTCGCGGTAAGCCGACAGAGTCAAGCGCGAGCCCGCGGCGTCGGCGGCCAGTTCCAGGCGCCTGGAATCGGCGTCGGCCTCGGAGGCCGGTAGTAGGAGCGACCAGGAATCGAGCCAGGCTTCGCCGAAACCGAGTCCGGAGACGACGGCCTCCGACGAGGCGAGCGATGCCGCCATGGTCGCCGTCGCGACGCCTGCGACGCCGACGCTCGCCTTCCAGGCCTGGTCAAACGCGTTCGGCTCCTGACTGGATCCTGCAACGGCGCTCGCGGTGAACAGACCCGAGCGAGCCGCCGCCTGGAGCTCGCGGGCGTATAAGCCGAGCGCCTCGTCCACGGAGTACTCGTCGACGACGCGCCATGGCGAACGCCGGCCGGGTAGCGCGACCGCGTAGCCAAGGTCAGCCGAGGCCTGGCCAGAAGCATAGGCCGGCGAGGCGCTTAGGGACAGCTCGGCGAAAGGCGCGTTCAGGCCTGCCTCGAGCCTGGAAGCCACCACGGCGGCATCGGCCAGTTCACCGGACGCCTCGGCTAGCAGGTACGCCCCGCGCTTCTCCGTGCGGTCGCCGAACGATAGGCTCGCGGCCGCCAACGCCGAGAAACCGTCGCGGGCGCCCTCGAGCGCAAGCTCGTCGATCATGACCGCGGCGCCGGTCCCGGCCGCCAAGCCGGATAGCTCGAGCTCGACGAGTCCGGCCGTGTCCGGCGCCGCGTACGAGGCAGAGGCGCCGGCAATGACGAGCGACTCACCGTCGCCGGATACGATAGCCAGTGCGGCCAACGGATCGAGCCCCATCGTCACCTTGCGCCAGCCGTCGCCGGCTATAGGGCCGAGCGGCAGACTGACGACGGCGCCAGATCCCTTACCATTCCCGACGCGCAGTGTCAAAACCGAGCCGAGCCCCGTCCCCGTCGCCTTGACGAAGAACGACAGCCGTTCATACGAGGACAGGGGCACCGGATCGACGTAGCGCACGAAGCGGGCGTCCGACGACGATCCGGCCTCTCCGGCGACGATCTCGAGCGCGCGGTTGGTCGGACCGCCGCCGGAGCGCAGGTCGTCGAGCAGGTCGCCGAAGGCGTCGGACGCGGCCAGCTCGGCGTCGACGACGACGGAGGCCGTTATGCCGCCGTCCTCCGGCGATACCTGCCTGAACGGCTCGAGCCAGAGCGAGTCGCCGTAATCCTCCATGCCGACCACCCGGTACAGCCCCCGGGAACCGGCGCGCAGGTAGCGTGCCATCGCCTCGAGGGTATACGCCACCGGAACGGCCGCGCCCGTTGCGGCGATTCCGTCCACGACGCCGGCTCGGCCGGTGACGCCGGCCGATATGCCTAGCCAGGCCGGCTGCATGGAGTCGCCGGTCTCGTAACCGAGTCCGAAGAGTGGCCAGCGGCCGCCTATGGCCGTCGACCAGCTCTGGCCGAGCCAGGGAAAGCGCGCCCCGACGCCGAAGGCGAGCGCTCCGTCTGCCCCGTCCGTGGTCGACACGGCGTACCGCACCCGTATGCTCTCGCCGGCCCTCGGCGGCGGGGATAGCGTGAGTGTTCGGCCCGCCTCGTCATAGCCAAACGATGACGAAGCGACCCCATCACGGTAGACCGAGATCGTCCCAGCCACGGCGCCGTCGCCGAGCATGATTGCCTCGACCGTCTCCGATGACCTGGCGACGATGGCGAAGCCCTCGCTGGCCACCGTCGCGTCGCCGCCGCCGTTCGACCTATCGTAGCTCCACGGAGTCAGGTCGACGAACGGCCGCATGTATCCGTCGTCGTCGGGATCCGGTCCCGATCCCGAGCGCAGGACCTGTACCAGGCCCGGGCCGACGCGACCGACCTCGAAGCGGGTATCGACGGTACCGGTGGCCAAGTCGCGGACGAACAGCTGCCTTGCCGAGGCCGTGTCTGGTAGCGCGTACAGATTGCGCGCCTCGTAGCGGTTGTATCGTCGTACCGGGTCGCCGTCGTCATCCTCCGCGAAGGCGTAGAGCGTGACGCTCGCCCGAGCGCCGAGCGAATCGACGTAGGCTGCCGTCAGCTCGCCCGACGGCTCCGCGGCGAGCAGGATGACGCCCGAGGCCAGGGAGGCCGAGTACTCGTCGCTAGCCAATCGCCTCGGGCCGCTCGTGCGCGCCTCGTACAGCTCGACCGAGACGAGGCCGCCGGAAGGCAGCACGAAACGCCGGCCGCGCAGGTCGTCGCCAGGGGCCAGCTCCGTCTCGATCATCTCCGACGAACCGAAGAAGTCCCGGGTCTCCCAGCGGAGACCGTCCCAGCGGACCATCGCGTCGAGCGACACGCCGCTCGCCGCGTCGCTGGCGCTCATCGCGGCGCCGAAAGAGCCGTCCGGAGAGCCGAACGACATGAACGGATAGGACGGCATCGATATGCCCGAGTTGCCGAGCCGGGCGAACTTGATGAAATCCCCATCGTCGCCCTCGAAGGCCAGCGTGAACCGATTATCCGCGGCCTCGTTCGTCACATAGGCCTCGAAGAACCATGTTCGCCTGAGGCTCAGGAATACGTATAGGTCGGGCGTCTGCATGAACTGGAACGGCGGATTGGCACCGAAGCTCGATCCGCCGGAGTCTATCGACCAGGCGCCGGCGCTCAGGATCGACGCCTCCCAGAAGCCCTGGGCGAAGGCTTCCACCTCCGAGTCCCCGAGCTTGGTCGAGAACAGGCTCGATGGCGGCTCCTCAGGCAGGACCGAGTACAGGGCTTGCGCCCGCGCCCGGGACCAGGGGAGGCACAGCGCCGCCAGCGCGGCTATGCGGACGAGGGCCGCCGTATTCGCTCTTTTCTTTATCATCGTTCGCGTATATCATTGTAGCCCATGGAACGCGTTATTGAGAAGACGCGCCGCTCCGGCGCCGTATCGGTCATCGCCTCGTCGACCATGGACGCTTTGGCGATCGTCTCGATCGTCTTCGCGTTCGTCGCCGCAGGCATGGCGGCGGCCGGCGCGTCGTGGCGCGCCTCGGCCTTCATGGCCATCGTCGGCGTGCTGTTCGATATCCTATTCTCGTACGAGTTCTTCCTCGGGGCCATCGGACGTCCTTCGCCCTTCCCATGGCTGTCCGGGCTGTCGTCGGCCCTGCCCCTGCTCCTGGTCTCCGGCCCGTTCCTGGCGGGCTGGGTGGGAGCCGACCTGGGCTCGGCGGCCGTCCGCGGCTACTGGCTGGCCCGTTCCCCGCTCGGCGGATTATCTGTCGTCGCGGCGCTCAGGTTGCTCAGGGCGGCCAGGCCCTTCCTGATATGGCGCCGATCGGGCGACGATGAGACGGTGAGCCCAAGCGCTTCGCGCGCGGCGTCGGCGCGCGCGGCGTCGGCGCGCGCAGCGTCGGCGCGCGCAGCGTCGGCGCGCGCGGCGATCCTAGGCATCGTCGTCGTGCTGGCAGGCGCCGCCATGGCCGACGCATTACTCATACCCGGCCTTTCGGCGAGTTCGGCGTCGCGGCGCGAGGCCGCGATGGACGAGATAGCGGCTGCGACCGACGATGAAGCTATGATCCGGGCCGCCAAGGCCGCCGGCGCAATCGCCCTGAGACACGACGGCCGAACGCTCTTGGCCGCGACCGGACCGATCTCTCCATCCAGGTACGCCGTCCTGTCGCGCGGCAGTCTCGAGGCCTGGTTCGACGTATCGGACGAAGCCCGCGCCCGCGGAACCGCGGCCGCGATAGCCGCCCTGGCCAGCCTCGTCGCCGCCGCCGGCTATGCGGCGACGCTCTACGGCCTTTCGCCGCTCCGGGCGTTGGCACGTCGCGCGACGGCTCCTACGCGCCCCGACCAGACGGCGTTCGACGGGCCAGGCGCTCCTCGCCGCGACGCCCCGGCCGGCAGGGAGGAGCTCGCCGGCATCCTCGGCAAGCGCGCCCCATGATCGTCTCCATGCTCCAGGTCATCATCGAGATACCCGAGTCGTTTAGCCTCAAGGACAAGCGTCGCGTGGTCAAGTCGGTCAAGGATAGGCTCGTGTCCAAGTTCCGCGTCTCGTGCGCGGAGACCGACCTGCAGGAATCGCTACGCTTCGCCCAGCTGGGCGCCGCGCTCGTATCGAACTCGGCCGAATTCGGCGAGGGGGTCATGCGCAAGGCACTTGCCGTCATCGAGGGCGAGCTGTCGCTCCGGCTCCACGACTCCGGGATCCACAGCGAGCGCTTCGACTAGCGTGACGGCGCGCTCGACAACGGGGCGATTTTGAGCTACGGTTGTCTATCATG
>JAKQKE010000120.1 GCA_029560805.1 Spirochaetota bacterium | reverse complement strand
CCGATGACCGAGTAGTTCATCCTGCGCGCCGAGCCGAGGTTGCCGGCGACCAGGTAGCCGGTATGCACGCCGATGCCGACGCGCAGGTGCTCGGCCTCGCCGCGGAAGAACGTTCGCTTGGGGTTGCTGATGAGGCCCTGGATATCGATGGCGCAGGCGACGGCGTTCCGAGCGTCGTCCTCTTCGCTGGTCATCGGTACGCCCCAGGCTGCCATGATGCAGTCGCCTATGAACTTGTCGATGAAGCCGCGGTACCGAAGCACGACCTCGACCGCCTCGGAGAAGTACTCGTTGAGTATCCCGATGATGTACTCGGGCGTCTTGCCCTCCGAGAACGAGGTATAACCGCGTATGTCGGCGAAGAACACGGTCGCCCGCTTGCCCGCGCCGCCGAGCTTGACCTGCTCGGGCGACTCCATCAGGCTGTGGACCACGTCCTCCGATAGGTAGCGGCTGAACATGTCCTTGATGGCCCTGCGCTCCTCGACGACGACGTCCACCTGCTCCTTGAGCCGGCGCTCCCGCGTCTGGTCGGTAAAGGTCAGCACGACGCCGTCGTGGCGGTCGGAGCGCCTGCCGCGTACCGGCGACATGTTGAGCGAGAAGTCCAGGTCGTCGCGCAGGCCCTTGGCCAGGTCGCCTTTGGCGATACCCTCGATGCCGAGTAGCGTCGTGCCGTCGCGCAGGCTGTTGCCGATGGCGGCTAGCACGCTGTCGTCGAGCCTGCCGGCCAGTAGCCCGATCACCGGCTTGCCTATGCAGCCTTCGTCGAGGCCGAAGGCCTCGGCCGCCTCGTCGTTATAGAAACGCAGTGTCCCATCGCGCTCGGAGGTGACGAGGAGGTTGGTCATCGACGAGAAGACGCTCGCCTGGTAGCGCTCGAGCGCCTCGATCTCGGCGGCTCGCTCCTTGAGCTCCTTGAACAGCTTGGCGCTCCTGAGCATGCCGGCGGCGAGGGCGCAGAACGACGACAGGAAATTGAGGCGCGAGCGGCCGTAGTGGTCGGCGCCCCGGGCGTTGAGCACGAGAAGCCCGGCTCGGTATCGCGGCAGCGATATCGGGACCGCCATGCCCGAGTCCATCGCCGGGTCGAGGAGCAGGCCTACCAGGGCGCAGTCCCGCCTGCGGTTGAGCACGGCCGCCTCGCCGCATTCCTCGACGAAGGCTATCGTCTCGGAGGCCCGGTCGAGTGACGCCGGCGCCTGCCAGGGGCCGCGACGGTACGACAGCCTGAGCGCCTCGCCGTCGTTCGAGTACAGGTACAGGGCGGCGAGGTCGGAGCGGCTGATATCGCAGGCCTGTTCGACGAGCACGGCCTGGATCTCCGAGAAATCGTCGGCCGTCGACAGTAGCGCCGAGGCCCGCGATAGTTCGTCGAAGGCGTTCCTGCCCTCGTCTAAAGGTGTCGCCCGTGCCTCGTCTCTCTTGGCTACGGCCTGACTCGTCATCGTCTCGCCTCCGACTTTTTTCTAGCTACATTGTAGCGCCATTTCGTCCATAGATCGAATCGAATCGGCTGAAATCCGACGACGAGCCTTCGCGAAGCTTGTATCGAGATGCGGGTATCGAATTGCCGGCGGAGTTTCGGTATACTCGGTCGCCATGACGATCGACGCGCTCTGCAGGGTGGTGGATAATTACGGCGACATAGGCGTCGTATACCGCCTGGCCCGCGCCCTGTCGGCCTTGCCCGACCCGCCTCGGCTCCGACTCGTGGTCGACGACCTGCGGGCCTTCAGCCTGCTCGAGCCGGCGGTCGATCCGGCCCTGCCGGTTCAAACCCTGCGCGGTTGGACCGTGCTCGACTGGGCCGGGCCGGACGCGGCCGGGTCTCCGCCGGGCTCCGGCGCGCGAGCCTACGCGGAGGCTTACGCCGACGGGCCGCCGCTGGTCGTGCTCGAGTGTTTCGCCTGCGGTCGCCCGGACTGGTTCGAGGCGATCCTGTTCGACGACGGGCGCTACCTCGACGGGGCCGGCGCCGCGCCGACGAGGACCATCGTCAACCTGGAGTACCTGAGCGCCGAGGCCTATCCTGACGAGTTTCACCGCCTGCCGTCCCTGACCCGCTCGTCGTCGGTACGCAAGCACATGTTCATGCCGGGCTTCACGCCGGCCACCGGAGGTCTGATCCAGGACCGCGAGTTCGCCGAGTCCCTCCGGCTGGCGGGCGAACTCGGCTCCAAGCGGGCCCTCCGGTCGGCCATAAGCGACGGCCTCGGCCGCGCTGTGGACCCGGATAGCTTCTGGGCCCTGCTGTTCGGCTACGAGCGGGACTACGGCCCCATCGTCGAGGACCTGGCTGCGCGGGCCCAAGCGTCGCCCATCGTAGCCTTCGCGGCCGCCGGCAAGAGTCGGCCCTGCGTCGAGGCGGCCTGGGAGCGCGCCGGCCGGCCCTTCGAGCTGGTCGGCTTGCCGTTCATGCGCCAGCAGGACTGGGACCGCTTGGTCGCGGCTGCCGATTTCGCCCTCGTGCGCGGTGAGGACTCGCTGTCGCGAGCCGCCCTCGCTGGCATTCCCTTCCTATGGCACGCGTATCCGCAGGGCGGCGACCAGGCGCTCAAGGTACGAGGGCTCCTCGAGCGAATGCGCCCCTTCTTCGGGCCGGACGACTTCGCGCCCATCGAGGCGGCCTTCGTCGACGTCAACGACCGGAAGGTCGACGGGCCTACGGTGCGCGGCTACGAGAGGATCGGGGCGCTGCTCGAGCCGTCCGTGCGGGTACGCGCGGGTTTCTCCGCCTTCTCCGAAACCCTCAGGAAGAACGGGGACCTGGCCGCCAACCTGATGACTTTCTTGCGCGAAATAGTGTAGAATACGGCGGTTCGAAGCGATGCTCTATCCAGGAGCGCTATCCGGCGGCGCGGCCAGCGCCATCGGCGTCAGTGCCTACCGATAGCAATTCTTTTATCACGGGGAAATACTATGCTGATGACATCTGATCTACGAGTGGGAACCGTCTTCAAGTCCGGCAAGGACGTCGTCGTCGTCCAGCGCATGCTCGGCAACAAGGGCGGCCGCGGCGGCGTCGTCGTCAAGATGCGGGTCAAGAACCTGCTGACCGGCTCGACCTCCGACCTCGGCCTCGACTCAGGCGAGAAGTTCGAGGAGGTCATGCTCGACCAGCACAAGATGCGCCTCTCCTTCATCGACGGCGACAACTACGTCTTCATGGACCAGGAGAGCTTCGAGCAGTACGAGCTGACCAAGGATGACCTCGGCGATAACGCCCAGTACATCACGCCCGAGGACGACTTCGACGTCGAGATTACCTTCTACGAGGGCAAGCCGGTCGGCGTCGTGCTCCCGATCTCCATCGAGCGGACCATCACCTACTGCGAGCCCGGCATCAAGGGAGACACCTCGGGAAAGTCGTCCAAGCCGGCTACCCTCGATTCCGGCTGCGTGGTCCAGGTGCCCCTGTTCTGCGACATCGGCACGAGGATCAGGCTCGACACCCGTGACGGTAGCTTCCAGGAGCGCGTGAAGTAAGGCAGGCTACCGAGCGCTACTACGAAGCCGCGGCCGCATGGCCGCGGTTTTT
>JAKQKE010000102.1 GCA_029560805.1 Spirochaetota bacterium | reverse complement strand
GTCCGGCCGGCGACGCGGTAGTCGGCCTCGGGGTCGAGGCCGGGCACGGCGAGCAGGTCCTGCCCGAGTCCGACCGTCGCCGGTCCCTGGAAGAGGCCGGCTATCGCCTCGCGGCCGTCGTCGGAGACGACGGTCCAGACTATCTTGCGCTCGTCGAGCCTGGAGCGCGAGCGGATGAAGCGCCCGAACTGCAGGAGCCTCCTGTGCTCCTTGTACCACGCGACCTGCGCCTTGATAGCCTTCTTGTCGAACGTCGACAGCATCGTCAGGTCCAGCTCGTAGCCAAGGAGGCCGAACGCGGCCACGTTGAAGCGCGTCTCTATCGTCGAGGCGCGCAGGGTCTGCATGTTCGGGCTGGCCGACACGTGCGCGCCCATCGCGCTCGGCGGGTAGCCGTACGAGGTACCGCCCTGGATGCTCTGGCGGGCGTACGCGTCGGTGTCGTCGCTGGTCCAGGTCTGGGGCATGTAGCAGAGCATGCCGAGGTCGAAGCGGTTGCCTCCCGACGCGCAGGACTCGAACAGTATGCCGGGGAAGCGCTTCGTCAGCTCGGCGAGCACTTCGTAGAGGCCGAGTATATAGCGGTGGTGGAACTCGCCCTGGCGCTCCGGCGGCAGGGCCTTCGAGTAGCCGTCGGAGATATTACGGTTCATATCCCATTTGACGTACTCGATCCTGGCCTGCGAGAAGGCCTTGGTCATCGCCTCGATCAGGTATGCGCGGACCTCCGGTATCGTCAGGTCGAGCACGAACTGGTTGCGGCCGTACGCGGGCGCGCGGCCCGGCGTCGAGACGGCCCAGTCGGGGCGGGCGCGGTACAGGTCCGAGTCCTCGCTTATCATCTCCGGCTCGACCCACAGCCCGAACTTGAGGCCGAGAGCGTTGACCTTCCCGGCGAGGCCCGCGATCCCGCCGGGCAGCTTCTTCTCGTTGACCTCCCAGTCGCCGAGCGAGCTCGAGTCGTCGTCCCTATGGCCGAACCAGCCGTCGTCGAGCACGAACAGCTCGATCCCCAGGTCGGCCGCCTCCTTCGCGAGCGCCAGTAGCTTGCGCCTGTCGAAGTCGAAGTCGGTCGCCTCCCAGTTGTTGACGAGCACGGGCCGCTCGCGGTACTGCCACTCTCCGCGCACGATCCGGTCGCGGACGAAGCGGTGCAGGTTGGCGCTGAGCCCGTTGAATCCCTCGGCCGAATAGCTGAGCACCGCCTCCGGCGTCGAGAAGGACTCGCCCGGCTCGAGCAACCACTCGAATCCGGACGGGTTGACGCCGGTCAGGAGGCGGGTCTTGCCCTGGTAGGTCCGCTCGACTATCTCGGCGTGGTTGCCCGAGTAGACGAGGTTGCTCGCGTAGCACTCGCCGCCGGACTCGCCGCAGTCCGGGGCCGCCAGCATGACGAAGGGGTTATGCCGGTTGGAGCTGTTGCCCGTCTTCGAGTCGTTGACGTAGACGCCCGGGGAGAGCGGCTTGTCGTGGCGCTCTCGCTCGTAGGCCCAGCAGCCGTCGAAGGTGACGAGGCGCCAGTCGCCGCCGAACAGGTCGAGCTGGGCGCTCATCAGGCGGCCGATACGGACCGGCACCGCGCCGGGGCCGCCGTCGCGGCGCAGCGTCGCGAAGCGGGTGATGACGTCGTAGGCCGCGTAGACGCAGTAATGGAGCGTCAGTGTCAGGCCGCGCTCGTCGCGCAGCTCGACCTCGGTGGTCTCGACGTCGTCCTCGCCGCCGGTCGCGCTCGGGAGCCCGTCGATGGCCGGCCTGCCGCGGTAGCTCCGCGTCGAGGCGACGCGGAAGTCGGTCGTTCGGCTACCGTCCGCGAATACTAGCTCGATAGCCGGCTCGCGGTAGTCGCCTTTACCCAAGCTTGAATATTCAAGGCATTGGTCGTCGAGGCCCAGGTTCTTGTGCTCCTGGCTGACGTTGACCATGGTGCCGTAGGGCACGTCGTTCTTCTGCCTGAGCGGCTCGTAGTCGGCCATGCGCCTAAGGCGCGGGCCGTAGTACAGGTTCTGGAGATGGCCGGTCGGCAGAGCGTCGATTATATAGCTCGTCCTGTCGGTATCCAGGTGTATGACCTCACGCATGGCGTATCCTCCTCTCCTCGAGCTCGGCCTTCACGGTCTCGAAGTACTCGCCGTTGAGCCTATAGCCCTTCAGGTAGACGACGAGCGACGCGACGATCAGCGCCATCGGCACGGCGAACATCAGGACTCGTATGCCGGTGACGGCGCCGGCGCTCTGGGCGGCGTTGGCGACGAAGCCGAAGGCGGCGAGCCCCAGGCCGGTCACGAGGCCAGAGAGCGCCATCGCGAACTTGACCATGAAGGTCTGCATGGAGAACACGATGCTCTCGCTACGTACGCCCAGCTTCCACTCGCCGTAGTCGACCGCGTCTGCGAGCATCACGCTGGTCAGCACGAGGGAGAAGCCGAAGCCGAAGAACAGCACGACGCCAGCGACGGCCATCAG
>JAKQKE010000098.1 GCA_029560805.1 Spirochaetota bacterium | reverse complement strand
ACTATGTATCGTTTCTAGTCACGTTCGGCTTCGTACGGAAGCCGAACGCGGCCGCAGCACTTGCCATAGGGCAGGCCCGAGCCGCAGGTGCAACGGTCGTTGGCCTTAAGAGCCTTGCCGCGGAAGAAATCGACCGGAATGACGCGGGTCTCCATGCCGAGGCCTCGCTCGCGTAGGGTCGGGTACTCGATGCTAACATCCCTGAAGGCCCGTAGCTTATCGTTGCAGCTCGCATCGGCGAAAGGCCTGGCTTCGCCGAGGCGTAGCCAGGCCCCGGCTATGATCGAGAGTACGGCGTCGATCTCCTCCTGGCTGTCGAAGCGGCCGCCCGGTGCTCCGGACAGGTACTTACGCAGCTGGATGGAGCAGAAGGCGCGGTAGTCGTCATGCTCGGCGCAGGCGGCCTTGGGCATGCCGTACTGATTGGCGACCCTCGCATAGACGGACCGTGAATGGCCGCGAGGCTCCAGGCGCTGGGCGCTGGCGAGGGCCTTGATGGCCAGACCGTCATTACCGAGCCGGCGCAGGGCTACCGATAGCCAATAGAGGTAGCTGGCGAGCAACCCGCGCTCATCGGCCGGGCAGGAAGCCACGGCCGCGCGGAACAGCTTAACGGCGGCAGCCGCGTCGTGCGCGGCAAGCGCCCGTTTTCCCTGTCGGTAGGATAATCCTCGTCGCGCACGCCCTAAGCAAGCCATGAAAAGAAAATACGCATAATCCGCGCGCCGATCAAGTCGGCGGCTTGGCCATGAGCAGGGCCAGGCTCTTGGGGCCGAGGCGATAGGGCGTTTCATGGTCTACGGGCGGCTCGCATCCCGGTTCCGCCGCGTCGTAGGGTGACGACAGGTTCGTGTCGACGGCGCGGTACCAGGCCCAGCCCGCCTGCGGCGCGCCGACGCGGAAGTCGATGGCGCCGGCCGTCGCGTTCAGGAGGAGAAGGAAGTCGTCGTCGTCGCGGTCGGCGACAATATCGGCTTTGGAGCCGTCGAGGCGAGCGGCGAGGGCCGACGGCATAGAAGCCCAGTCGGGCGCGGAACCGTCAGGCGCGTACCAGGCGATGTCCGGCAGGGCGTTGTAGTTGGCGTCCTTGCCGGTGAAGAACTCGGGGCGCCTGAACGCCGGATGGGCTAGCCGGAGGGCTATGAGCCTGGCCGTGAAGCGTAGCAGCTCATCGTGCTCGACGGCCAGGCTCCAGTCGTACCAGCCGGTTTCGTTATCCTGGCAGTAGGCGTTGTTATTGCCGCGCTGGGTCCTGCCGAACTCGTCGCCGCCGAGCAGCATCGGGGTGCCGATGGACAGGAGCAGTGTGGCCAGGAAGTTCTTCTGCTGGCGCACGCGCAGCGATTCGACGGCCGGGTCGCGGCTCGGGCCCTCGTGGCCGTGGTTGTAGCTGAAGTTGGAGTCGTGGCCGTCGAGGCCGCGCTCGCCGTTCCGCTCGTTGTGCTTGCCGTTGTAGCTGACCAGGTCGCGCAGGGTGAAGCCGTCGTGGCTGGTGATGTAGTTGATCGAATGGAACGGCTTACGGCCATCGCGCAGATAGAGGTCGCTCGAGCCGGTTAGCCTGGTGGCGATGGCGGCCACGGCGCCTTCGTCGCCGCGCCAGAAGCGCCGCACGTCGTCTCGGTAGCGGTCGTTCCACTCGGCCCAGCGCCCTCCCGGAAAGCCGCCGACCTGATAGGCGCCGCCCGCGTCCCAGGCTTCCGCGATGATCTTGGTCTGCCTGAGTAGCGGGTCCTCGGCTATCTGCTCGATGACCGGGGGGTTCTCGAGCAGGCGGCCCTTCTGATCGCGCCCGAGTATCGAGCCGAGGTCGAAACGGAAGCCGTCGACGTGCATGTCCGCGACCCAGTAGTGGAGACAATCGACGATGAAGCCTCGGACCACGGGATGGTTGCAGTTCAGCGTGTTGCCGCAGCCCGAGTAGTTCTTGTAGCGGCGCGGATCCTCGTCGAGCATGTACCAGACCGGGTTGTCGAGGCCGCGGAAGGACACGGTCGGGCCGAGCTCGCTACCCTCGCCGGTATGGTTGAACACCACGTCGAGTATCACCTCGATGCCGGCTCGGTGCAGTGCCTTGACCATGGACTTGAACTCGGCCACCTGCTGGCCGGAGCGGCTCGACGAGGCGTAGCGGCCCTTGGGCGCGAAGAAGGCGAGGGTGCTGTAGCCCCAGTACTGGGATAGCCGCTTGCCCGTGCGCGGATCCTTTCGAGTGTTTTCGTGGTGGTCGAATTCCTGGACCGGCAACAACTCGAGACTGGTCACGCCGAGGCGTTTGAAGTAGGGGATGGCCTCGACGAGGCCCAAGTAGGTGCCCGGGTGGCTCGAGCCGGCGCTCGCGTGGGCGGACAGGCCGCGTACATGGGTCTCGTAGATCACGCAGTGGCGCAGGGGCAGGTTGAGCGGCTTGTCGCCCTCCCAGTCGAACTCGTCGTCGTCGACCACGACGCATTTGGGCATCGTGGCCGCGTCGTCGATCCTGGAAAAGGACAGGTCGGCGCGCGGGTCGTCCGCGTCATAGCCAAGGGCCGCCTTCATGTCCCACTCGAAGTCACCGGACAGCGCCTTGGCGTAGGGGTCGACGAGTAGCTTGTTAGGGTTGAAGCGATAGCCGCATTCCGGCATGAAGGGACCGTCGGCCCGCCACGCATAGAGGGCGCCGGGCCGCAGGCCGTCGACGTGGATGTGCCAGATGTCGCCGGTGCGGTTCTGGACCGGGTCCAGGCGATGGTCGAGGATGGGCTCCCCGTCGTCGGCCTTGGCGAAGAGGCAGAGGCGTACGCTCGTCGCGTGACGCGAGAACAGCGCGAAGTTGACGCCGCCCGGGACGGGCGTGGCCCCGAAGGGGCGCGGGTGCCCGGGACGTACGATGTATTCGGGTGTGCCCACGCTGTCCTCCGGCTCGTCGGTTCAGGCTACCAGTATAATCCGATGAGTGGAGAATAGCACGCCGCCTATAGTGTTACGAATCTTATGTATCACCGGCGTACTCCGGCGCTACATCGCCATCCCGCCGTCGATCCTGATCACCTCGCCGGTCACGTACGACGCCAGGTCCGAGGCCAGGAATAGCGCCACGGACGCGACTTCCGCTGGGGCGCCCGTCCTGCCGAGCGGTATGCGCTCGCGCAGGGCGGACTTGGCAGTCTCGGGAATGGCCTCAGTCATCGCGGTGTCGATGTAGCCAGGCGCTATCGCGTTGACGCGGACGCCGCGGCTCGCGACCTCGCGGGCGAGGCTCTTGGTAAGGCCGATGAGGCCGGCCTTGCTGGCGGAGTAGTTCGTCTGGCCGCCATTGCCGACGAGGCCGACGACGCTGGCCACGTTGATGACGCTACCGGAGCGGCGCTTGATCATGGCCCTGGCGGCCACCCTCGAGACGATGAAGGCGCTCGTCAGGTTCGTATCGATCACGGCGCGCCAGTCGTCGAGCGGCATCCTGAACGACAGCCCGTCGCGTGTGACGCCGGCGTTGTTGACGACCACGTCGTACGGCGCGGTCTTGACCGCCTCCTCGACGACGGCCTCGAGAGCCTCGGCATCCGACACGTCGCAGGCCAGCCACCCGAGCGGTCCCATGGCCGCCAGCGAGTCGTGGTCGTCGGCCTTGGACCTCGACAGGTAGTCTACCGCCGCGCCCTCGCGCAGGAAGGCCTCGACGACGGCCTTGCCTATGCCCTTGGAGCCTCCCGTGACGAGGCAGCGCCTGCCGCTCAGCATTCCGTGTTCCATCGTAGCCCTCCTACGGCTCCAGCGCCGCTATCTGATCGGTCGTGAACGCCGGCGTCACGGGCGGCTCGAGCCCGGCCGCCTTCCAGAGCCCAGCCAGGACCGAGCCCGGCCCGGCTTCCAGCTCGCGTCCGTAGCCGTCGGCCGCCATCGCGCGCTCGATAGCCGTCCAGGCCACCGGTCGGATAATCTGCTCGGCGGCTAATTCCTTAAGCTCCGTCCCCGTCGAGACTCTGCCTCCGGTCACGTTCGAGTAGAAGGCGATCGTCGGGTCGGCGAAGCTCTCGTCGGCTATGATTTCCTTGAATCCGTCGTAGGCGTAGCGCATCAGAGGCGAGTGGAAGGCGCCGGCTACCTTGAGCCTTACCACGCGCTTGGCGCCCGCCTCCTTGACGGCCGCTTCCGCCTTGGCGATGCCGGTCTCCGTGCCCGACAGCACCGATTGAGTCGGCGCGTTGAGGTTGGCGAGCCACGCGTCGGTTACACCCGCTCCCGTGAGCGCGGCCTCGATCGAGGCGGCCTCGAGCCCGAGCACGGCGCTCATCGTCGAGCCGCCAGAGCGGGCGCAGGCCTGGTCCATCAGGCGGCCGCGCTCGGCGACGAGAGCTATCATGCGGCCGAAGGGCAGAACCCCAGCGGCGCAGAGAGCCGCCCATTCGCCGAGGCTGAAGCCGGCGACGCCATCGGCCGAGACGCCGCGTTTGCGTAGCGCGGCGTAGGCTGCCGAGTCGGCGAGCGCCAGGGCCAGCTGGGCGTTGCGCGTGCGCTTGAGCTCGTCCTCGTCGCCCTCGAACATCAGTGCGGCGAGATCCAGCCTGGCGACGTCTGACGCTTCTTCGAACAGGGCGCGTGTTTCTGCGTCCGTATCGTACAGGTCCCTGCCCATGCCGACGAACTGGGCGCCCTGCCCGGGAAACAGGATGCAGGTCTTCATCTGGTGTAGCTCCTCGCTCGATACTGAGACAATATGTGTCAATATGTCAAGATCAACAATGGACCTCTCATGATCGCCCGCGCGGGGCGGGCGCGCCGCCGTACCTGTGGTATGCTGGCGCTCATGGAAACGATCGGCGACAGGATAAAGGCTACATTGCGGCTCGTACCTCCGGGCCGAGCCGTGAGCTACGGCGCGGTGGCCGCGCTGGCGGGTGCGCCGAACGGGGCGCGCACGGTCGCACGGATACTGCATTCGAGCGCCGCGGCCGAGGGCCTGCCCTGGTGGCGCGTCGTACGCGCCGACGGCGGCATAGCGCTACGCCGCGGCTACGGCTTCGAGGAGCAGGAGGCGCGGCTGGTCGACGAGGGCGTGGAGGTAGGTCGCGATGGCCGGGTGGATCTCGGCCGTTACGGCTGGGACGGCGCGCGCTAAGGCTCTCGCTGAGCCCGTCGTCAGCGAGGGGTGGCCGTCAGTCGTCGGTCTTCAGGTATCGCGTGCCGAAGGGCTCGTAGCCGAAGGCCTTCATCGAGGAGCCGAAGCCGGCCGGCACGAAGGGCATGTCTACCACGAAGCGCGGTATGCCGTCCTTGGCCAGGCGCTCTCGTGCGGCCTCGGCCAGGCGACGTCCGAGGCCAAGCCTGCGGTGCTCCGGCGCCACGTACAGGTAGGTTAGCTTGCCGAAGGAACCATCGGCCACGTAGACCCGTCGCGCCGCGGCCACGCCGGCTATCGCCCCCGCCACGGCCTCGGCTAGCACGATCACGAGCCCCTCCTTGCCGCCCTCGGCTACCTCCCGCTCGATGGCGGTGTACTCGTACTCGACCAGGGGCTCCGGGAACGCGCCGAGCGCTTCCTCGAGGCCGCGTCTGAATAGTGGCTGGCATTCGAGCCACGCCTCGCGGCCGGCAATCCTGAACGAGAAGTCGTCGGCCAAGAGGTCGTCGTCCTCGGGCTCCGGGCCGAGGCGCTCGAGGCCGCGGGCCACCCTCGCCTCGTCGTACCACTCGGCGACGCGCTTAGCCATCGCGCAGCGCTTATAGTCGTACCAGCGCCGCGCGATGTCGGGGTAGGCCTCGATCGCCGTCTTGAAGGCCTTGAAGACCCCTCGCCCTCGCGATAGGGCGGCGGCGAGACTCGTCCTGGCTATCGGGTCTCCGACGCCGGCCGCGAAGGCCTCCATAAGTCCGTAGCCGTCGGCGCTGGTCCAGTCCGGCGGTGGTAGCAGGTCCGCGCCCTCGTCGAGCGAGTCCAGGCCCGAGTCGAGCGCGTCGTCGTTCATCACGACGACGGCGCCGGTCGTGGCGTCCACCATGAAATCTATGTCCTGGTTCTCCATCGAGAACAGCAGCTCCTCTATGATCGCGTCGTCTAGGTCGAACATTCTATCCTCCGGTCGGGGGCGCGGCGTTCGTCGGCTTGTCCGCCGCGCTCCTCGCGGGTTAGTATACTACCCAGGGTACCACGATGCGAGCCGATCTCCATATACATTCGCGCTTCTCCGACGGCGGCCATTGGCCGTCGGACATAGCCGGGCTCGCCGCCGCGGCGGGACTCGAGGCCGTCTGCCTGACCGATCACGACACCTTCGGCGGCTGCGTCGAACTGGCCGAGGCGGCCGGACAGCTTGGTCTGGCCAGTTGGCCCGCCGTCGAGATTGATTGCGAGGACGAGACGCTTGGCTATAAGAGCGAGCTGCTCGCCTATTTCCCGGGCGGTTCCTACGAGCTCACGGCCTCGATGCTCGCTGTGTCGCGAGCTGAGCGGGCCGCGCGCGTCGAGGCTATGTTCGCCCGCGCCGCCGCCCTGTTCGCGGCTCCGGAGCTGTCGTTCGGGCGCTGGGTCGAGGCGCGCCTGGCCGGCCGCGGCCCCGGGTCGCCGCGTGTCGACCTCGGCACGCTGCGCTTCGCCAAGACGGACCTGTTCCTGGCGCTCAAGCGGGCCGGCCGCGTGTCGGCCGACGTAGACTATCGAGAATTTAAAAAGGCCTACTTCGATACCGGGTTGTTCTCCGATCTGCGCTTCGCCAAGCCGAGCCTCGAGACGGTGGCCGAGTCGGTCTCCAGGGACGGCGGCACGCTCGTCGTACCGCATATCGGGCACGAGTTCGGCGACTCGATCGCGTCGATGCGCGCCGGCACGAGACGGCTGGACGCCATGCTGTCGCGCTTCCGGGACCTTGGCGTACGCGGCGTCGAGCTGTACTACTATCGGAACGACGACCGGGAGGCGATGAACGCGTTGGTCACCGAGCGCTGCGAGCGCTTCGGCTTCTTCCACACCTACGGCTCCGATTGCCACGGGCCGGATTCGAACAAGAACGGGCTCGGTTCGTTCTACGGCGACTTTAGGGGATTCTAGGTCTAGCGGGCCGCGATTAGCCGAAAGGACAAGACAATGGCGCACTGCATCGTCGACGAGGCGGAAAAGGTACTCGACGCCGAATTCAAGGTACACGACAAGGGCTTCGTGCGGCTGGTGGACTACCTGGGCGGGGACGCGAGGATAGTCCAGTCGGCCCGCGTGTCATACGGCGACGGCACGAAGACCGTGCGCGAGGACGCGGGTCTTATCGACTACCTGTTGCGTAATGAGCATACCTCGCCGTTCGAGCAGGTCGTGCTGACCTTCCATATCAAGATGCCGATCTTCGTCGCGCGCCAGTGGATACGCCACCGTACCGCGCGCGTGAACGAGATGTCCGGCCGCTACTCGGTGATGAAGGATGAATTCTGGATTCCGGCTCCCGAGGCGGTAGCCAGGCAGAGCGCCGATAATAAGCAGGGCCGCGAGGTCGATCCTCTGTCCCCGGACGAGGCCGCTCGCGTCATCGGCCTGCTCGAGGAGGGACAGAGGTCGGCCTATGCCTCATACAAAGCGATGGTCGACTCGGGCCTGGCCCGAGAACTGGCCCGCGTCAACCTGCCCCTGTCGCTGTACACCGAGTGGTACTGGCAGATAGACCTGCACAACCTGTTCCGCTTCCTGGCGCTGAGGCTGGACGCCCACGCGCAACGGGAGATCCGCGACTATGCGGCGGTGATCCTCGATATGACGCGGAAGGTCTGTCCCCTCGCCTGCGCCAGCTTCGAACGGCACCTGCTCGCTGGAGTCAGGCTGTCGGCCGAGGAGGCGTCAGCCTTCAGGCGGCTGCTCGACGGCGGCGAGGCGGGGCTCGGAGGCCGCGAGCTCGAGCGCCTGGAAGAGAAGCTGGCCAAAGTTCGCTAAAAGGAAACCCTCCAGTAGTGCACCGACCCGCTGCCAACGCCGTATCCTCCTCTATCATAGAGGAGGATACGAAATGCCAGAGAACGTCATCGAGGCCCGCGGGCTGACGCGGACCTATCGCAAGGGGCCTCGGGCCCTCGCCGGGGTCGACCTCGACGTCCCCGAGGCCTGCCGCTTCGCGCTTCTGGGTGCCAATGGCGCCGGCAAGTCGACGCTCGTGCGCATCCTGTGCACGCTGTCGCGCCAAGACTCGGGACGCGTCGCGATCGCGGGGCGGCCGATCTCGGGCGGCTCGCAGGCTATCCGCGCCCTGATAGGCGTGGCGCTCCAGGATACCCAGCTAGACCCAGCCGAGAGCGCGCGCCGGCAGCTAGCGTTTCAGGGCCGACTGTACGGCTTCGACGCGGCCCGGGCCGCCGGGCGGGCAGAAGAACTGCTAGCGCGGTTCGGGCTGGAGCTTGTCGCCGATCGAAAGGCAGCCGAGCTGTCCGGCGGCAACAAGCGGCGCCTACACGTGGCGCTGGCCCTCGTCCACCGGCCCCGCGTCCTCTTTTTGGACGAGCCGTCGGTCGGGATGGATCCCGAGAGCCGCGCGGCGTTCTGGGCGGAGATGCGCAGGCTGAACGCCGAGGAGGGCGCGTGCGTCTTCTTCACGACGCAGTATCTAGAAGAGGCGGAGAAGCACGGCGACGAGCTGGCGGTACTGGACTCAGGCCTGGTGGCGTACCGGGGCACGGTGGACGGCTTCGCGGCGGCGCACGCCGGCCCCGGCGGGGACCTCGAGGCGGGCTACCTGAATTTTATCGAGTCGCGGCGCCGAGGCGCGTTATCGGAGAAGGAGGCCGTCGGTGCGTAATCCCGGAACGCTTATAGTCGGACGGGCGCTCAGGCGGCTCGTTTCCAATCCGGCGCCGCTACTGTCCGGCCTGGGCATGAGCGCGTTCTTCCTATTCGTCTACGACGCGGCGATAGGCGGCATCGGCTTCCTACCTGAATTCGGCGGTGCGGGGTATATGGCCTTCCTGCTACCCATGGGCGTCATATCGCTCTTGTTCGGGTCGTCGGCGGGCTCGGCCCAGGCTCTGAGCCGGGATATCGGCTCAGGCTATTTTATGCGGCTGGCGCTGGCGCCCGTACCGAGGTCGGCCTTCGTGCTCGCGGCAATCCTGGCCGATGCGGCGGGCATCTTCGTGTCGTCGCTTATCGTGCTGGGCCTGGGCGCGCTGCTCGGGGCGCCGCTCCTGGGAGGGGCCGTCGGCGTGTTCGGAACCGCGGCTCTAGCCACGCTGTTCGGCGCCGGGATATCCGCGGCCTCGGCTGCCGCGGTGATGCGGACGGGCAAGGTGGAGCTGGCGGGGACGATAGGCTCGGCCGTCTTCATGCTGCTGTTCCTCGCCCCGACCTTCGTGCCGCGGGAGCTGATGGGCGCTCGCTGGCTCCAGGTCGTCTCGGCGTGGAACCCGCTCAGCTACCTGATGGAGGCGATGCGGGTCATGGTATCGGGCCTGGGAGAGCCGAGTTCGGTACCTATCGCGTTCGCCGTCGCGGCGGTGGCCGGGCTCGGCGGCACGGCGGCCGCGTGCCTCTCCGTCAGGAAGGTGCTGAACTAGGGCTGGAGGCGACGAGTCGGAGGATGGGCGCCGTGGTTCAGGCCGCGAACGCGCTAACGGTTGGCTTCAATCCTGGCCGCGAGCATCGCTATGAGGCGCTCCGCCCGCGCCTTCTGCTCGGCCAGCGAGTCGAGCCAAGCGTCGAAGGCGGTCAGCGCTTCCTCGCCTGGGCGCGGCGTGTTGAGGACGTCCTTGAGTCCGGTCGAGCGGCCCCGGTCGAGTTCCGTCGCCATGCGCAGTATCGCCATGACGCTGTAGCCGGCGAGCAGAAGGGATCGAACCACCCGCAGCCGGCCTATCTGGTCCGGCCCGTAGACCCGATGTCCGGTGCGCGGGTCCTTGACCGACGCTACGAGGCGGTTGCGCTCCCAGTTCCGGATCTGGCCCGGCGTCGCGCCTACGGCCGCCGCGGCCTCTCGGGGGCCGAGCCGCCCCTCGTCGCCCGCGGCGGGGGCCGCTCCCGCCGCCCAGCGCTCCAGGAAGGCGGCCGCGCTCTCGGCGCGCGCTAGCTCGGCGTCCACGAGGGCCGCGTGGATGCGGGCGTCGGCTACGGCCCCGGTCAGGTCTCCCGTCGCGGCGCGACGAACGAGCGCCAGCGCGGATTCTCGTATGGGCCTTCCGGGCCACATGCCGTGCATCGCTAGCCGTGCGAATAGCATCTGGTCGATATGCTCGGCCGTCCAGCGCCTGTAGCCGTTGGCGGCGCGCTCTGGCTCCGCGAGAAAACCCCAGGCGACGTAGAGCCTGACCGTATTCTCGTGCGTTCCCGCCGCCCTGGCGACGTCCACCGTACGGAACGAGCCTCTCGTCGCCATGCGCCTTCCGTTACGCCCGAAGGTACTTCTGCTCGCCCATGCCGAGGAGGCCCTCGGCGTCGACCTTGACCGAGCCGTCGGGCGAGCGCAGCGTGCCCGAGAAGGTACCGAACGGCCCGTGGTAGTCGACCGAGGCGAAGAGCAGGTTGATCCGCAGGTCGTTCTTGCGCTCGGGTACGAAGACCAGGTCGACGAGGCCCTCGGTGTCCTGCACGTGCCAGGGGTTGTCGACGCCGTTCGGCCTGGTCACCTTGATGGGCGGCAGCGGGTAGACGCGGCTGTTGACCCAGAGCACGTTCTCGTTGTAGCGCTCCTGGTCGCGGACCTGGTTGTCGGTCAGGTTGAAGCCGACCCTCCGGCCCTTGCCCGCCAGCCCGAAGCCGGTAACCCAGTCATAGCGCATACCGTAGGGGTAGTAGCCCTTATGGTCGTCCATGACGCCCATACATTCGGGCGAGTCGAACTCGACATGCTCGCCGCCGGTCTCGAACCAGCCGCGCATAGGCATCAGGACCTTGGTCGAGTACATGGCGCGGTTCAGGCCGAGCGGCAGGCAGACCGACGACGGGGCCGACTGCCTGGCGTTGTACGCGAAGGTGAAGGCGCCCGCGTAGGCCGGCCCGCGCGACGATCGCGCGCGGCTAGCCTCGACCGTGATCGCGCCGCCCGCCAGGTCGAACGTCATCCCGAGCGCGCCATGGCGGTCACGGTACGAGACTCGCCTGCCATCGAGCACGGGGCCGAGGCCGAAGCGCCTGAGCGGAATGACTCTCCGGCTCTCGATGGTCCTGCCGCCGTCCCGGTCCCACGATACGAATTGTATCAGACCGAAGCTCTTGGCCTCGTACAGCGCCGCGAGGAAGAAGCGGCGCCCATCGCCGAACTGGAACGCGACCCACTCCTTGCAGCGGGCGTCCTTGGTCCAGCGCGGGATGGGGTAGTGGTACGGCCTCCGCACGTCGAGCATGTTGACGAGGGCCGGCGGCGCGTTGAAGCAGCCGTAGACGAATTCTCCGTCGCGGACCACGCTCGGGGGCGGGTCGGTCAGATCCCTGGCGTAGGGCGGCCGAGCCTCGTCGCGGGAGTCCGCGGCCATCAGATGCCGCCGCCCTGGTAGAGTCTGTACAGGGCCTGCGTGCCTAAGTCGCCGAAGCCCTTCTCCTGCATGCGCTCGAAGAGGCTCTCGGCGAGCGCCAGGAGCGGCAGCTCGAGGCCCATCGCTTTGGCGGAGTCGAGGGCGATCCGCAGGTCCTTAAGGAAGTGCTTCGAATAGAATCCGGGCTTGAAGTCGCCGTCGAGCATGCGCGGCGCCATGCCGACGAGCTGCCAGCTCTGGGCCGCCCCGCCGCCGATGCTGTCAAGCACCCGGCGCGGGTCGAGGCCCGCGTTCCGGGCGTAGGTCATCGATTCGACAGCGCCGATGAGCGACGCTGCCACCGATATCTGGTTGGCCATCTTGGTATGCTGGCCGGCGCCGGGCCCGCCCTGTAGCACGGCGGTCTTGCCGACCACGTCGAAGAACGGCTTGACCGCCGAGAACGTAGCCTCGTCGCCGCCGACCATGATCGATAGCGTGGCGTTGCGCGCGCCCGTGTCGCCGCCGGATACCGGGGCATCGATCGCGGACCTGCCGGAAGCCGCCGCGGCGGCCGAAATGCGCGCCGCGAGAGCGGGGTCGCTCGTCGTGAAGTCGACGAGGACGGCGCCGGGCGCCGAGGCGGCTATGATGCCGCCCGAGCCGAGGTAGACCTGCTCGACGTCCGACGGATAGCCGAGCATCGTGAAGACGACCGACGCGCCCTTGACGGCCTCGGCCGGCGACTCGGCCCAGAGCGCTCCGGCCGACAAGAGCGGGTCGGCCTTGGACTTGGTCCGGTTATAGACGCGTACCGTCGCGCCGGCCCTGAGCAGGTGGCCGGCCATGCTGGCGCCCATGACGCCGGTGCCGATGAACGCTATGGTGGTGCCTGAAACGTGCATGAATCCCTCCGAGATAACGCGCGGCGCGACCGCGGCCTTACGCGAATTTATAGCCGAAGGCTCTGAGCATGCCGATGCGCTCGGCCTTGTCCGCGGGGCCCTCGACACCGGCTGGCGACGAGCCGTCGATGACGCCAAGCAATCCTGAGCCCTGGGCCGTTCTGGCAACGACGGCCTGGACGGGATTGGCCGTGGCGCAGAATATGCGGCAGACCTCCTGGCAAGCTTTGACCCGGTCCAGGACGTTGATCGGATAGGCCCCGGCACCGAGCACCAGGTAGAAGGTGTGGCCCGCGCCGGTCGCGAGCGCGCAGGCCGTCGCGTCCCTGACGAGCCCCTCGTCGTTACCCGCGGTCCTGACCAGGCAAGGCCCTGAGGCCTCATTGAAGGCTAGCCCGTACCTGGCCCCCGGGACCGAGGTGGCCATGATTTCAGCAATATCTTCGACCGTCTTGATGAAGTGCGACTGACCAACGATGATGTTAGCGCCGTCCGTCCACGAGAGTTGGACGGCCTCGATCCTCGTCTCCATATGCGTCCTCCGGCCAGCCAGTCTATCCGCTTAGCGCTTTAGCCGCAAGCTCGGGTTTGCGCGAGCTTTTCACCGATTTTACACAAAAGCTATTGAAATGTGTACCAGGAGGTAACATATTACACAGCAACTGTGTAATATGTGGAAGGACTATGACAATGCTCGATACGACGAGAGAGAGGATCCTGGAGGCGGCGACGGCGATCATACGCGAGCGCGGCCCTGAGGGGCTGACGGTCGAGGCTGCAGCCGACCGCGCCGGCGTAAGCCGTAAGACCGTATACAACCATTTCGATGGCAAGTACGCGCTGATAGACGTGGCCGCGGCCGCGTGGATGGACGGCCTGCTCGCCGATCTGGGGGTTATAGCCGCAGACGCGTCGCTACCCTTCGTCACCAAGCTCAACGCCATCGTCGAGCGCGCCTACGCCGAACTCAAGAATCAGCGACGCGCCGGAGCGGCCGGCTCGATGGCCGCCAGCCTGGACCTGCCGGGGTTCAGGGCCGACCTCCAGGCTCGGCTCCACGACTTCATCGCGGGCATCGTGCAGGACGCCATCGACGAGGGGCTCGTGCGAGACGACTTCGACGCGCGCCGGCTGACCTACGTGATCATCAACATCGTCTCGGGCCTGGCGGTACTAGCCGGTATCGAGGACGAGCCGTTCACGCGCGTCGACATCCTGACCGATTCGCTTAAGGCTCTGGTCGGCGGTATCCTGACGCCTACCGGAGCCGAGGCCATGCGCGGCTCGCCGCTGCTCGGATAGGGGGCGACGATGGAAGCGAATAGCCGCGCGCGCCGCGGTCCGGCCATCATGACGCTCCGCTGGCTCGTGCCATTGGCGCTCGTCGCCGGGGCTACGGCGTTCTGGCTCATATCGTCCGGCCAGGAGCCGGAGCGGCCCGAGGCGCCGCCGGTACCGGTCCGCGTCATGCGTCCCGCCTACGGCGACCTGGTCAAGACGCTCAAGCTGAATGCCCACGTCGAGTCCGAGACGATGGTCACCGTGGTCCCGCTCGTCTCGGGCATCCTGCAGGAGCTGCCGGTCGAGGTCGGGCAGACGGTGGCCGCCGGGCAGGTCGTGGCCAGGATAGACGCGCAACGCTTCGAGCTACAGCTCAAGCAGGCCGAGGCGGCCTACCTGTCGGCCAAGTCGTCGTACGAGCGCGTCGGTCAGCTCTACCGCGCCAACGCCGCGACCCAGCAGAGCTACGAGCAGGCCAAGGGCCAGTACGAGGCCTACTCGTCCCAGTACGAGCTGGCCCGCATCCAGCTCGACTACGCGAGCGTCAAGAGCCCGATAGCCGGCGTGGTGCTCGTCAAGCACCTGAGCGCCGGCAGCATAGCGGCGCCCGAGCGCCCTCTCGTGACGATAGGCGACCTGGGCGACCTGGTCGTGCGGGCCCGCGTGCCGGAGCGCTACTACGAGTCCTTCGGCTCCATGCGCGAGTCCATGCGCATAGCGATACGGCGCGAGGGCGGCGACGAGTACCCCGGCGTCATCCGCAGCGTCAGCCCCTTCGTGTCCGCCGAGACGAAGAACTTCGAGGTCGTCGTGTCGATAGGCGGCTCGCCAGAGCTACTCCGGCCGGGCATGTTCGTATCGGTCGTGTTCGAGCTGGCCCGGTGGCCTGGCGTCCATACCCTGCCCTACGAGGCGCTGTCCGGCGACGGACGGCTCTGGTGGGTTGACGACGGCCTGGCCAGGAGCCTGCCCTTCGCGCCGGACGCGGCGTCGGACGCAGCGTTCGCGGTGCCCCGGGAATGGGCGGCTCGCGACGTGATCGTCGAGGGCCAGTACTTCGCGAGCGAGGGCTCGCCGGTGACCGTGGTGGCGCCACAGGAAGCCGACCGATGATACTGTCCGATTTCTCCGTCAAGCACCCCGCCGTCGTCACGATCCTGCTGGCTGGCCTGGTGGTATTCGGCCTGATCGCCGGCTCGTCGCTGAACTCCGAGATGATACCGCCGGTCGGCCTGCCGATCGCGACCGTGCTGACGGTCTATCCCGGCGCCGGCGCCAAGGACGTGGAGCGGGACATCACCAGGAAGATCGAGAACCAGCTATCCAGCCTGGCCGGCGTCACCGAAATGTCGTCGTCAAGCGCTGACTCGTACTCGACGGTATCCCTCGAGTTCCGCGCCGATGTCGATGTCGGTTCCAAACTGCCGCAGATCCGCGAGCTACTGAACGGCATCGCGAACGACCTGCCGAGCGGCATCGAGGGGGCGCCCGTGGTTTTCATCGCCGAGGCGAGCGGCTTCCTGCCGGTCTTCTCGGTCCGGGTGCGGGGGGACATGGACGCCGAGCGCCTGACCGACTACCTGGAGACGAGGCTGAGCCCGGCCCTGGCGCGCATCCCCGGAGTGTCCAAGATTAACCTCGTCGGAGGTTCCAGGCGCGAGGCGAGGATCACGCTGAACGCGACCGAGCTCGAGTCGCGCGGCCTGTCGGCCCTGCAGATCTACGAAGCGTTGCGCTACAACAACCTGAACGTGCCCGCCGGCAACGCGAGCTACCGGTCCCGCGAGCTGTCCTTCACCACCGACGGATCGTTCTCCGACCTGGACGACCTCCGGAACCTGACGGTCGGCTTCGGGGACGGGTCGTACATCTTCCTCAAGGACGTCGCGGCGATCACCCTGGAGCCTGAGCCCCGCGATATCCGCGTACGCTCCGGCGGCGACGACTACGTGATGGTCGACGTGATGAAGCGCGACGAGGGCGATACGCTGGAGATCTCCACGCGGGCCAGGGCGGTGCTCGACGAGATCGGGAGCGAGTCTGGCGGCACAATACGGTACGCGGTGATCAGCGACCAGAGCGAGATCACCTCGCGCTCGCTCGGCACCGTCGTCGAGACGGCTCTGACCGGCCTGGCCTTGACCATCCTCGTGATCGTGCTCGTGCTGCACGATATACGCGCGACGATCATCATCAGCCTGTCCATTCCCCTGTCGATCCTGTTCGCGATCCTCGGCCTGTACGGCACCGGGCGCTCGCTCAACCTGCTGTCGCTGTCGGGCATGACCGTCGCGATCGGCATGATAGTCGACAACTCCATCGTCGTCCTGGAGAATACCTACCAGAAGTTCAAGAAGTCGGGCGATCGCCGGCTGGCGGCGATGACCGGCGCCAGCGAGGTCGGCGGCGCCGTGTTGGCGTCGACGACGACGAGCGTCTGCGTGTTCGCGCCGCTCCTGTTCCTGACCGGCATCATCGGCATCATCATGAACGACCTGTCCCTGGCCATCGTCTTCGCTCTGGCGGCCTCGGCTCTGGTATCGGTCATCGTCGTGCCGTGGCTGGCGTCGCTCATCTTGAAGCGCGAGGATCAGATGCGCCGGCCCAAGGCCCTCAAGGCCGTAGAGGCGGCGATCGACCGGGCCTTCGACCGGCTCGAGCGCGCATATCGGCGGCTGCTCGTCGCGGCGCTCGGCAACAAGGCCTTCACCCTGCTCTCGGCCGTCGCGCTGCTGGTCGCGAGCGCCCTGCTCCTGACCGTGCTCAAGATCAGCTTCCTTCCGCCGACCGATACCGGCGAGTTCGAGCTCCATATCGAGACGCCGGCGGGCTATTCGCTCGAGCGCACGATGGCCAAGGTCGACGAGCTGGATGCGCTGGTCGCGTCCCTCGTGCCGGAGATCGAGGCGTCGGTCTATTACGTCGGCGCTACCGGGGCCATCTCGATGACCGGCACGCCGAACCGCGCCTTCGGACGCATCCGGCTCGTGCCGAGCGAGGCCAGGGAGCGTACCGTCCAGGAAATCCTCCCCCTGGTGCAGGACGCCTTGTCGAGGAGCCTGCCCGACTGCGACGCGACGGTGCTGAACGGTGGCTTCGACTCGCTACTCGCCCTGGGCACCGGCGGCCAGGGCTTTCAGATGGAGGTGTACGGCACCGACCTGGACGCCGTCACCGAGACGGCCAGGCTGGCCCGCGACCTCCTGGCCCGCGACCCCGACGTGTTCAAGACGGACCTGTCGGTGCGCATGGACGCCCAGCAGCTGTACGCCGAGCTGAGCCAGTCCTACATGGGCGCGCTCGGCGTGACGCCGTACGAGGCCGGCGTCACGAGCCGCATCCTGTTCGGGGGCATGGACGCCGGCACGCTTCGCGTCGGCGGCGACGACTACCCGATCCGCGTGATCTCCGACGTGGCTTCCGAGCGCATCGACGACGACACGCTGAACCGCCTGTCGATACGCACCCAGGACGGCCGCCTCGTCAGCTTCGCCGCGTTCTCCACCGTCGAGTCTCGGCCGGCCCTGTCCAGGATAGACCGCAAGGACCGTAATTTCTCCGTCGAGGTGCGCGGCTACCTGCGCAGCGAGGACCAGGCCGGCGTCAGCTCCAGGATGGAGGCCGCGATGTCCGGCCTGTCGCTGCCCTACGGCGTCAAGTACCGGACGACCGGCACCAGCGAGCTCATAGGCGAGTCGCTCGGCAGCCTTGCGCTGGCTCTGGCCATCGCGGTGTTCCTGGTCTACTCGGTCATGGTCATCCAGTTCGAGCGCTTCATGCAGCCGCTCATCATCATGGCCTCGATACCGTTCTGCCTGATCGGGGTCGTGCTGGGCCTCTACCTGTTCGGCTCGTCCATGTCGATCATCGCGATGCTCGCGGTCATAGCGCTCGGAGGCACCGTCGTGAACAACGCCATCGTCATGGTCGACTACATCAACCAGCTCAGGCGGGACTACGGCCTGGAGCTGCGGGAAGCTATTCTGCAGGGCTGCGCCAACCGTCTCAGGCCCATCCTGATGACCGCCCTGACCACGCTGTTCGGCGTGCTGCCGATGGCCCTGGCCCACGGCAACGGCTCCGAGGTCTACGCGCCGCTCGGCCAGGCCATCTTCGGCGGGCTCCTGTCTTCGACCGTCATCACCCTCGTCATCATACCCGTACTATACGAGAGCCTCGAACGGGGCTCCCGCTTCATCCAATCGGCGGCCACGGCCGCGACGGAGCTCGAGATCAATGAGTAATCTAGCGACAACGCGCCGGATCGCGGCGCTCATCATCATCGCGGTGGCGGCCGGCCTGGCCGCGTCGTGCTCGGCGGTTTTCCGCTCGTCGATCCAGGGTTCGATCATCGACCTGGAGGACTGGGACGACGGGACGACGACCGGCGTGGCCGACGCCAAGCTATTCCTCTATACCGACGACAAGGCCCGCGACGCCGACTACGCTTCCTTCGTCGACGGCGACGAGTCCACCCTGCCCGACGGCTCGGCGCGAACCGAGCGCGGGTACTTCCAGAGCACCGTTACCGACGCCGACGGCGGCTACGACTTCACCGGCTTCATCTGGGAGTCCCTGTTCCCGAAATACGGCAAGACCGCCGACCGCGACGAGGTGTTTTTCCTGATCTATCACCCCGATTACGGCCTCTGGAAGAACCCGACCCCGCTCTACGTCGTCTCCGACGTGACCAACCGGCTCGACTACATCAAGATCGAGGACCTCTGGAACGAGGGGCGGCTCGCGGGGACGGTGCTGGACTGGAAGGACGACAAGGGACTCGGCGGTGTGACGGTCAACTTCTACGTTGCCGAGTCCTGGGCCTATGACGCCTCCGGCGGCTTCACGGACATCGTCTATCCCACGGCTCCGACCGCGACGACGAGCTCCGACGCCGACGGCGCCTGGGTCGCGACCGTGCGCTTCCCGATGAGGCCCGACCGCGCGACGCACGCGACCCATAATAACGCGCCGGTCAGGATCACCTACGTATTGACGAACTACCGATGCAACGACGATGAGGGCTCCACCTCGTTCACGAACGGCACCGCCGTCATGCTTGGCGCCGACCTCGACCGCGACGGCAAGACGGCGGCCCAGGGCGACTATGAGGACGCCTACGTCCAGGCCACGCTCGAGTACGACGCGGACGAGGGCGAGGCCGTCCTCGGCGCAGCGCCGACCGTGACGATGCAGCGCTGGCGCTTCAGCGCGACGGTGGCCGGACGTGTCGTTGATGACACCGACGGTATTACCGGAATCAACGGCGTCACCGTCGAGTTGACCGTTAAGGATCGAGAGTACTCGGCCGACAGCGCTCCGGTCGATACGACCGCGAGCACTGAGAACGGCCGTTTCGACCTGGGTACGATTGTCTGGGAGATAGGCGATGGGTCAGGCAGTACGGATTGGAAGGTCGGCGAGGTCGATGTGACGATGACGGCGACCGGCGCGACGCTTGTCTCAGGAAAGCTGGATACTCTTAAGCCGGACACGCAGCGCAACGTGACGCTCCGGGTAACGACGCCATGACCCTGACGAAGCGGGTGATGGTATCCGTCATCGGGCTATTGGCCTGGGCCGCGTCGACGGCGACGGCGCAATCCGTGTCGCAGGAGAGCGGCCTCGAGGCGCCCGCGTCCGCGACGTCCCCGGCCGATCCGTTCGCGACCGGCTACGAGGCGGCGGTCTCGGCGTACCGGGCGGCGATAGACTTCTCTGCGCCGTTCGAGCCGGTCGTCGATCTGCCCGCCACGGGGGCCGTGGCCGGTGACGGCCTTACGCCCTGGTCGCTCGACGAGCTACTGGCGTTGGCCGCCGGGCGAAATCCCGGGCTGCGGGCGCTCGCCGAGGCCGAGGCGGCGGCCGCGGCGGACCTGGCGGGCGCGAGGGCGAGGCGCCTGCCGACCCTCAGGGCGGAGACCTCCGGCACGTATATCGGAAACCCCATGGGGCCTATCGCGCTGACCGCCGGCCAGCTCGGCGCGTTCCAGGGCGTCTCGATACCGCCCGAGGACGTGATCATCTACAAGGGGATGGAGAGCTACAACTATGATTTTGCGCTGATAGGGGAGGTGCCGCTGTACACCTGGGGCAAAATAGCCATCGGGGTGGACCTGGCCCGGGCGGGCCTGGACGCCGCTGGCCTGCAGCGGCGCAAGGCCGAGCGCGAGCTGGCCGCCAGGATGCGGGGCGACTGGGACGCGCTGGCCTGCCTGCGGGCGGCCGACGAGATGCTCGGCCTACAGGCTACGATCGGGCGACGCCTCGTCGAACTGGCCGAGGCGAGCGCTGAGGCCGGCTTCATGACCCGGGCCGACTTGGCCGGCGCGCGCATCAAGCTCAAGGAGATTGACATAGCCAGAGTGCGTCTCGACGAGCGTAGGGACAAATTGCTCGCCGAACTCGCGTCGATGGCTGGCCTCGACGCTCTATCGAAGGATGACCTGGAGATGACTCCGCCGATCGCCGGCTCGCCGCGCTGGACCGAGGCGGAAGCTGGCGCGCTGGCCCTCGGGAACAGCTACGACCTGGCCTTGCTCGAGGCGCAGCTCGTGGCCAGGCGCGGCCTGCGCGACCTGGCCGAGGCCGAGGCGAAGGGCCGGCCAGACATCGGCCTGCGCGTGGAGCTGTCGTACGGCGGCTCGCGCCTGCCCTTCGTCGAGAAGGACTGGTTCGGGCAGGACGACTATCAGTTGACCTTCAGCGTGGGCACCTCGGGCAATATCTTTGGGAACGCGGTCAAGGAGGGCGAGGCCGCCAAGGCTCGGGCCTTGCTGGCCGAAGCCGCCGCGCAGCGGGCCGACGCCGAGCGGGCCATCCGGTCCTTTGTGCGCGATACCTGGCTGGGCATGGAGCTGGGCCGCGCCCGGCTCGAGTACGCGGCGCTCAGGCAGGAGGGCTGGGCGGCCGACCTGGCGCAGAAGCGGGCGGCCCTGCGGGCCGGAGGCGGCTCGGAGTCGGAGTACCTGACCGGCATGATCGAGGCGCTCGGCTCGCTGGCCGAGGCCTACGGCACGCTGGCCGAGTACCGCGGCGCCCTTGTGTCGCTCGATGCGCTCGCGGGCTCGCCGTCGCCTGCGGCGCCGGCGACCGCTCCGATGGAAGCGCCGACGGCGCCGTGACCGAGTGGCGGTGTCCGACGGCCTCCGGGACGCGGCTTACTTGAAGAGGCGCGTCACCTCGACGGCCTTGGACCAGCGCTCGAGCAGGCGATCGCGCGTCTCGGCTGCCATCTCGGGCATGAAGTCGCGCTTGCGGCGCCAGTTGCGCTCCAGCTCGTCCAGCCCGGACCAGTAGCCTACCCTGAGGCCTGCCAGGTAGGCGGCGCCGAGCGCGGTAACCTCGCCCACCTCCGGCAGGATGACCGGCTTGTCGAGCACGTCGGCCTGGAACTGCATGAGGAAGCTGTTGGCGCTGGCGCCGCCGTCCGCCTTGATGAACGGTATCGAGGCGCCAGCGTCGCGCTCCATCGCGTCGAGCAGGTCGCGCGACTGGTAGGCTACCGACTCGAGGGCTGCCCGCACGAAGTGGGCCTTGGTCGTGCCGCGGGTGACGCCGAGCGCGGCGCCGCGGGCCTCGGCGTCCCAGTACGGCGCGCCCATGCCGACGAAGGCCGGCACGAGGACGACGCCGCCGGTGTCCTTGACCAGCCGCGCCAGCCGCTCGCTCTCGGCGGAGTCGGATAGGAGGCGCATCTCGTCGCGTAGCCATTGGATCACCGCCCCGCCTATGAACACGGAACCCTCGAGCGCGTAGGTATAGCCCTTGCCCAGGTCCCAGGCTATCGTCGTGAGCAGGTTGTGCCTCGACTCGACCGGCTCGGAGCCGGTGTTCATCAGCGCGAAGCAACCGGTGCCGTAGGTGTTCTTGCTGGCGCCGACCTGGAAACAGGCGTGCCCGAATAGCGCGGCCTGCTGGTCGCCGGCGCAGCCGCAGACCGGTATCTCGCAGCCGAAGAGATCCTTGCGCGTGTAGCCGAAGTCGGCCGAGCTCGGCAGCACCTCGGGCAGGATGGCCTCGGGGATCTTGAGCATTCTGAGGATCTCCTGGTCCCAACGGCCCTCGCGGATGTTGAACAGCATGGTGCGGCTGGCGTTCGTGGCGTCGGTCGCGTGCCTGCCGGTCAGGTTGTAGATCAGCCAGGAGTCGACGGTGCCGAACGCCAGCTCGCCGCGCTCGGCCCGGTCGCGTAGGCCCGGTATCTGGTCGAACAGCCAGACGAGCTTGGTCCCGGAGAAGTACGGGTCGAGGATCAGCCCGGTGCGCGCCTTGATCTCGGGCTCGAAGCCGAGGGCCTTGAGCTCCTGGCAGATATGCGACGATCGCCGGCATTGCCAGACGATGGCGTTGTGCACGGGCTTACCGGTCTTACGGTCCCAGATCAGCGTAGTCTCTCGCTGGTTGGTGATACCGATCGCGGCGATCTGCGACGGCGTGATCTGCGCCTCGTCGATGGCGCCGACCGCCGCGTCGTACTGGCTCTGCCAGATGTCGAAGGGGTCGTGCTCCACCCAGCCGGGCTTCGGGTAGATCTGGTTGAAGGCTATCTGTTTCATGCCTATGACGACGCCGGTCTGGTTGAAGACGATGGCGCGAGAGCTCGTGGTGCCTTGGTCCAGCGCGAGGATGTACTTGTCGTTGTGCTGCATCGAACCGCTCCGCTTGGGGATGGAATGGCATCAGTATAGGGCCGTTCGCCGGCTTTGTAAAACGCGCCGAGCCCGAGCGCCGCTCAGGCCGGCCGCGACGGCTGGTAAGCGGCGCACCCGTGGGGCGCGGGCCCCGACGTAGCTCGGGGCCTTGCCGAAGACGGCCAAATAGTCGATATTTACCCGGCGGACGAGTCCCGGGCGGGATCGTCCGCTCCGCCGATTTGATCCGTATTGCGGGCGGCTCGTAGCGAAAACCATCGCGGCGAGGATACAGCTAAAAGAGGAGATTTCCCCATGTCAGACAAGCGCAAGCTCTTTACCTCGGAGTCCGTGGGCGAGGGCCACCCGGACAAGCTATGCGACCAGGTCTCGGACGCGGTGCTCGACGCCTGCCTCCGCGACGACCCGGAGAGCCATGTCGCCTGCGAGTGCTTCGCGACGACCGGCATGGTGCTGGTCGGCGGCGAGATAACCACCGACACGTACGTGGACATCCAGACCCTCGTCCGCGACGTGGTCAAGGAGATCGGGTACACCGATCCCGACTACGGCATCGACTACGAGTCGATGGCCATCCTCAACACGATCCACTCGCAGAGCCAGGATATCAACCAGGGCGTGGTCGGCCACGGCCTCAAGGAATACGAGGGCCAGCAGGGAGCGGGCGACCAGGGCATGATGTTCGGCTTCGCCTGCGACGAGACGCCGGAGCTGATGCCGGCGCCTATCATGTACGCCCACAAGCTGCTGCTCGAGGCGACCGCGCTGCGGAAGTCCAAGGCGATACCGTGGCTCCGGCCGGACGCCAAGAGCCAGGTGACGCTCGAATACGACGGCCACAAGCCGATCAGAGCGGAAGCCATCGTCATTTCGCACCAGCACGACCCGGACGTGTCCTACGAGACGATCCGCGAGGCCGTGATCGAGCGTATCGTGCGGCCGGTGCTCGGCCCGACGGGTCTGCTCGACGACAAGACGAAGTTCTACGTGAACCCGACGGGCCGCTTCGTCGTCGGCGGCCCGATGGGCGACTCCGGCCTGACCGGCCGCAAGATCATCGTCGACACCTACGGCGGCATGGGCCGCCACGGAGGCGGCGCGTTCTCCGGCAAGGACCCGTCCAAGGTGGATCGCTCGGCCGCGTACATGGCCCGTTACGTGGCCAAAAACGTGGTCGCCGCGGGCCTCGCCTCGCGCTGCGAGGTGCAGCTCGCCTACGCCATCGGCGTGCCTTTCCCGGTGTCGGTGATGCTCGAGACCTTCGGCACGGCCAAGGCCGACGAGGAGGCCATCGTCGCCGCGGTGCGGAAGACCTTCGACCTGTCGCCCGCCGGCATCGTGAGCGGCCTTGGCCTCAAGGCGCCGATCTACCGGAGGACGGCCGCTTACGGCCACTTCGGCCGCGACGGCTTTCCCTGGGAGCGGACCGACAAGGTCGAGGCGCTCAAGGCCGCGCTGCGCTGAGACCAGGCCCAGGTCGGCTCGGACTTCAGCGTCGTCGGACTCGAGGGCGTAGCAGCCCTCGCTTGACGGGTAACGGACTTGCCTGGCCGTCAGTGCCCGGCCGCGCGCAGCACGTCTCCGAGGACGCCCGCGGCCGTGACGAGGGCGCCCGCGCCATAGCCGCGCACGACGAGGGGCACCGGGTCGTAGTAGCGGGTATGGAACGCGAGCGCGTTCTCCCCGTCGCGGACGGAGCGTAGCGGGTGGCCGGGCCCAGCCTCGACGACGCCGACCGAGGCGCGCCCGCCGGCTATCGACCCGGCGTAGCGCAGGACGGCGCCGCGCCCGGAGGCCGATCGGGTCAGCGCGGCGACGCCTTCGTCGAGCTCGGGCAGTCGGGCGACGAACTCGTCCCGCGCCATCGCGAGGTACTCGGGCGGGATCAGGCCGGCGCGCTCGACGTCCTCGGGCTCGAGCGCCATGCCGGCCTCGCGGGCCAGGAGCAGCGTCTTGCGGGCCACGTCGGCGCCCGACAGGTCGTCGCGCGGGTCGGGCTCGGTAAAGCCGCGGGCCATCGCCTCGCGAACGGCGGCCGAGAAGAGCTGGCCGTCCTCGAGGCGGCCGAACAGGAAGGATAGCGAGCCTGACAGCACGCCCGTGAAGTCGAGCAGCGAGTCGCCGGCCATGAACAGCCTGCGCAGGTTGTCGACGACGGGGAGGCCGGCGCCGACGGTCGCCTCGTACAGGTACTGCCGGCCACGCCGCCGCGCCTCGCGCGCCAGGTTCCGATAGTGCTCGAGCGGCCCCGCGTTGCCGCGCTTATTTGCCGTCACCACGTCGAAGCCCGCCGCGAAGAAGCCCGGATAGGCGCGCGGCGTCTCGTCGCTCGCGGTGCAGTCGACGAGTACCGGTCCGGGCAGGGACGGGCCGAGCGCCATGAGCGCGGAGGGGTCTGTCGGCTCGGACGCGGCCGCCAGGGCCTCGCGCCAGCGGGCCAGGTCGATCCCGTCCGGGGCGACGACCATGCGCCTCGAGTTGGCTATCGCGACGACGCGCGGCTCGACGCCGCGCGCGGCGAGCGCATCGGCTCGTTCGGCTATCAGGTCGATCAAGGCGCCGCCGACGGTGCCGCAGCCGAGCAGGGCCAGGCTGGCTATCGTCACCGGAGCCTCGGCCCGCGGATCCGACTCTCCGGCGCGTATGGTCTGTCGTTCCATCTATCCCCCCGCCCCATCTTGACGCCGAGCGGCTCGGAGAGCAAGACCGGTACGAGTATAGCGATCGGGCCGCCTCCGCTATCCAGGCGGATAAGCTCGAAGTCGGCTCGCACCCGCGCCGAGCCGACGGGAATGGCCGTGCGGTACAGCCGTTCGCGGGCCAGGCCAAGGTCGAGTGGCGGCTGGCCAGAAGCGACGATACAGTCGCCTCCCGGTACGCGCGTGCCGAGTGTCGGGTAGTCTGGCACCTCGTCGGCGGCCCGGCCGGCGAATGCGTCGCGCCCGGTGCCGAGTATCATGAGCCGGGCCTCGGAGCCGGCGGCCTCGCCCGGCGCCAGGGAGCGGCCTGAGACCAGGACGTCGCTTAGCCGTTCGGCGCGTATCGTCAGCCCGGCGTTCATGGATGCGTGTACGTACTCCCGGGTAATCGGCGTCCTGGCCGAGCCGTCGGGGAAGGCGCCTGCCTTACGCGCCTCGCTCGGCGCTAGGCCATAGCAGCGCCTGAAGGCTCGGGAGAAGCCGTCCGGCGACTCGAAGCGGTAGTCGAGTGCCAGCTCGAGGATGGACCGGTCGCCAGAGACGAGCTCTCGCGCCGCTTCCGCGACGCGCCTGCGCATCAGGTAGTCGTAGGGTCCGTGGCCGGTCAGCTCGGTGAAGACCCGCACGAAGTGGAAGATCGAGTAGCAGGCGGCGCTCGCCAGCGCGGCCACGTCGAGGTCGTCGCGTAGCCGCTCCTCGACGAGGTCCAGGGCTCGGCCGACCGACGCGAGGCGCCTGTCGGCGTCAGTCAATGCGCCTCTCCGTCGGGGGTCTCGGGCGCTAGTGGCGTCCACATCTCTATGATCGAGCCCGGATCCTCGAGGCTCGAGAAGCGGGAATCGTAGCGCTGGAGCCCCCATCGTCGCTCGATCGCCCGTCCGTAGCGCCCGACGACCTCGGCCGAGACGCGATCCTCCCAGCCCGGCTCCATCTCCGCGCAGCGCATCGAGAGCACGGCGTAGTCTCTGGCTGGCAACGACTTGACCACGAGCTCGACCGGGGCGTCGAGCGGCCGCTCCGCCTCGGCGCCTATGAACACCTCGTAGTCGCCGGTCGCCGCGCTGGCCGGATGCATGATGTGGGCCTCGAACCAGGCCGGATCGCCCGGCGGCAGGGCGGCCACGGGATGGTCGGCCAGGTAGGCCATCAGGCGCTTCCAGAGCGAGCCTATCTCGTTGTCCATGTCCCAGGCCGCGGCCGCGCCGAACGGGTTGCCGAAGAAATTCATGCCGACGAGTACGAAGGGCCTCCGGCGCTCGAGCCTGTGTTCCATCCCGGCCTCCATACGCGACGATAGCGCCGGAGTGCCCGCCTGGCAAGGCCGCGGGCGCTCCCCGGCTACTGATAGGGCAATTCCGGTCGGTTTCGACCTCTGTCCCTCTGGAGCTCGGCCTGGTGTCGTCCTCGCGCCGCGGCGTCCGGCAATCGAGGTCGAGAGGCGCGCGCCGCCGAGGCGCTACGCTGAGGCCATCACGACACCTTATGGAGGCGACGATGAAGGAGATGACGGTACGGGCGATCGGCCGGGTGCGGGCGGACGACGCGAAGGGCTACTACGCGCTCGAGGTGGACGAGCCGTATCGCGAGGGACTCCTGGCCCTGGGGGAGTTCGGGCGCCTGAACGCGCTATGGTGGGCGCACGGCATGGATACGCTAGAGTTCCGCGGCACGCTGTCATGTGAGCTGCCGTACGCGCCGGGCGTCAGGGCCGGAGTGTTCGCGTGCCGTTCGGAGTACCGGCCCAACCCGATAGCGCTGACGAGCTGCGGGATCGGGTCGGTCGACGTCGATACGGGCCTGATAACGCTCGACTACATCGACGCCGTGGATGGTACGCCGCTCCTCGACATCAAGCCCTACATACCGGTTTGCGACCGCGCCAGGGATGTCCGTGTGGCGCCATGGTTCAGGGAGTGGCCTGACTGCATCGAGGACTCCGCGGCGTTTTTCGCGAAGTTCGAGCTCTAGCGGCGAATCGTTCGGCGCGGGGGCCTTCGAGGCTCCCGCGCCGTGCGCGTTGGGCGCGTTACGCGCCGGGTATGATCACCTCGCCGTCGCCCTGGTAGCGCCTCGTGCTCGTCCAGTCGTTCGTCGGCAGCCATAGCGCGGCCCATTCGTAGTTATCCAGGTCGACGGTGTTGCGGTCGACCGCGTGGTCCCGGTAGGCGCCGTGGGTAAAGTACTCCATGTAGATGTCCCATCGCCCCCTGGGTACTTCGAACACCATCCATTCCCGGCCCGATATCGTTTCGGTGCGCGACTTCTTGGATAGGATGCTGTCGCCGGTACCCGCGCTACGGCCCACGTCGAGGCGTTCGATCAGGTACAGCTCGCAGGTGACCGATGCGTCGTAGTCGCCGTCGACCGAAACGTAAAGCTCGGCGGTCTCCTGGAACAGGAGCTGACAGCCGCAGAACGACATGGCCAGGGCGACAAGGAGCGCTAGAACGATCGGTTTCCTCATCTTCGGCACCCTCGACCCGCTCAACGGAAGGCCTTCCAGTCCATGCCCGAATCGACGATGGCCGTATTGAGCTCGCGTAGCCAGATGCTCCGCACCGCGTAGAAGGCGTACATGTCCCAGCCTACCGCCACGCCGGTGCAGGCCAGCGATAGGTAGACGCCCACCTCGCCGAGCAACGGCAACACCAGGGCGCCGGCCGTGAAGGCGGTGGTCGCGACGGCGGCCGTCTTGGACTTCTTGATCAGGCCGCTCGCGTCGTACTCGAGGCCTCGTCCCTGCCATAGTTCGGTGTAGCCCTCCATCTTGCCCTGCGAGACCCAGGCCCCTACCGAGGAGCAGATGGGCGCTATCTGCATCATCACGAGGGCCGCGTCGAGCGATAGCGACGCGGTGGCGCCGCCGCCTATCACGAGGCCGAAGCCGGTAGCCTCGAGGATAAGTCCGGTCATCAGGCCGGCGTCGGAGAAGAGCGGTACCGGCTGTTCGGCCGGCGCGGCCTGCCCGTGGGCGGCTCCGGCTACCATAGCGAGCGCCAGGGCCAAGCATATCGCGCGGGTTTTCATGGAGACCTCCAAACATGGATATACCGTAACGCTAGCCTCCCGATTGGTTTGGCGGTATCCGTATATTTTACGTATTCATGCGCTATACTCGAGGCCATGGACGAAATGTCATGGAAGGCGGTGCACGAGTGCTCGCTCGAGGCCGGCTGCGCCCCGACGCGCGAGGGCTTGATCTCGGTTTTCATGGCCGGGGCGGAGCGGCTCGCCCCCTGCGACGCCGGCGTCGGCGTCTTCGATCGGGAACTGCGCTGCGTCGCCTGCGTCGGCTGGGACGAGCGGACCAGGCGCGATTATAACCAGTACTACCGCGGCGTCGTGCCGTTCATCGGGTACGACGCGATCCGCTACGCCAGGCGCGGCCAGGATGTCGTCCGCTGGGTCGACTATGGCGAGACCGAGTTCATGCGCGATTTCGGTCGGGCCTTGGACCTGGCCTACGGCCTGAGCCCGTTCAGGCCGACCCTGCCGCTCAACCTGTCGGTCCAGCGCTCGCGCCGCGGACCGGCCTTCAGCGCCGACGACTGCGAGGCCCTGGACGCGCTCAACGCGCAGATGAACAACCTGCTCGCCGTGGCGGAGCGGCTCGGGCGGGCCGAGTACGCGCCATGGACCGCGGAGCGCGTACGCGACGCCCTGCCCGACCTGAGCCGCCGCGAGGCCGAGGTGCTCGCCCTGTGCGCCGAGCCCCTGTCGATGGCCCAGGTAGCCTCCGCCCTTGCGATCGGCCGCCGTACGGCCGAGACCCATCTGGCCCACGTCTTCGAGAAGCTAGGCGTCCGCTCGCGCCGCGAGGCGCTTGACGCGCTCTGGCTGAGGGTCCCGAGGTGAGGGCGTACGCATGAGGGTGGCGGCGACGCAACTGCTGTTGGCCCAGGGCGACGTCGAGGGCAACTGCGAGCGGGCGATACGCCTCGTGAGGCTGGCTGCCCGCGAGCGTGCTGAAGTCGTCGTCCTGCCCGAGTTCTTCACCTCGGGCGTAGCCATCGACGACGGCATGCTCGCCGTGCCGAGGCTGAACCGCGAGGCGCGGGTGCTCGAGCGCCTGCGGGCGGAGGCCCGGGGCCTCGGTATCATCATATCCGGGTCGATGCTGTGTATCTGGGACGCGGACGTCTACAACTCGATGGTCGTCGTCCATCCCGACGGATCGACCTTCGTCCACGACAAGGACCTGCCGACCCAGTTCGAGAACGCCTACTACGCGCCGGGCGACGAACGGCGGACCGACGGCGCCTTCGCGCTCGCGCTGTGCTGGGAGTTGCTGCGGCGTAAGACCGTCGCCGAGATCGGGCCGAGTGCGAGCCTTGTGCTCGCCGGGTCCTGCTGGTGGAGCCTGCCTGTCGGCACCTCGAACCAGGAGCTCGACGAGTATAACGACGAGCTGAACGCGTCGACGCCCGCCGCCTTCGCTGCCGCGGCTGGCTTGCCCGTCGTCCACGCGTCGCTCGTCGGCCGGATCAGGACCAGGCGCTCCCTCGCGCGCGACGAGGTCGTGGAACGTCGCCTGGTCGGCACGACCCAGATAGTCGACCGGTACGGTCGAGTCGTCGCGTCGATACGGGACAAGGGCTCGGATGACCTGATCGTGGAGGATGTCGAGTTGGCACCCCGCGGTTCACGGAGGGATCCCGGCGCCGGCTTCTGGCTGGCTACGATGCGCGACGAGTACCTGAGGGCCTGGGAGACCGAGGGTCGGCTCGGCCGGGAGCTGTACGACGTGAATCGCGCGCGCATGCTCGGGACGTAGCCGGATCCCCGATCCGCCGCGCGACCTGGAAGTATCAGCTCTCCTCGTCCTCCGGCGGTTCCGGCTTCTTGGCCAGGAACTTCTTGACGAAGTACGTCTTGAGCGGCACGAAAAGGGCCAGCCCGACGAGGATGAGCGCCCAGGACCACCACGGTAAACCAAGAATCATATCGACCTCCTTATAGCTTCAAGCCGAGCTTCTTACGGGCGATCGCTGAAAGCGGGATCAACAGGGCGCCACCCAGGACGGCGGTCGCCGCGAGCGGAACCAGGTATCCAGAATGTTTGGCGCCGGCGAACGTCGCCCGGTACAGTTCGAGCATCCAGACGTTTGGGAACGCGAGGAACCACGCGCGCGCGCCTGGCGGCACGATGACGTAGACCAGCGGCACTGTCAGGAATAACGGCATGATCAGCTTGATGGCGCCCATGGCCGCGATCATCGAGCCGGCCATCAGGCCCAGGGCCAGCGCCGCGGCCAGCCCGAGCGGCGCCGCCGCCAAGGCGGCCAGCGTCAGCTTGCCGAAGGGCGCATCCAGGCCGTACAACAGGAGCGAGGCGCCGAGCGATACCGCGATCGATACCGTAGCTATGAATAGCAGCTTGCCGGCGAAATAGGTACCCACACCGACTGGAGACACGGCCAAGGCGCGGTCGACGCCGGCGCTACGCTCCTCGACGATCGACAGCCCCGAGCCGAGCGCCGCCAGGAACGCCGCCGACAGCATCAGGAAGGCCGCGACCGTGTCGGCTAGGGCCGGTCGCGTATGCCTGAATTCACCAGCGAGTGCCGCGCGGAGCAGGTCCGCGGCGTCATCTCGTCCCGCCGCGACCGTGGCCAGGAGCCCGGCCGGCGTGCCAGGATCGGCCGCCAGGAGCAGGTCCGCGGTGTCGGGCGACGCGGCTATGCCGTGGCCGGCTTCGCCGAGGAGGACTGCCACCTGAACCGGCACGTCCGGCGCCAGATACACGGTCATCGGAGGGGGCGCGAGCAGCGGCAGGACGAACCTGGCTATGAGCGCCAGGAGTAGCGGGCTGGCTATGATGTACAGCACTATCATATCTCGGGCGCTGCGCCTGGCGTCGTACGCCGCTATGGAGACCGCGGCCCGTAGCGGGCCGGGCTTGCGCGCGCCGGGCCATGCGGATCGATTCGTCCTCATCGTCGGCCCTCCTTGAACACGCGCGTACGCACCGCCCACCAGGACAGGGGCAGCACGACGACTGCGGCGGTGCCGAGCCATAGGATGGAGGCGCCCGTCATGCCCGGCCGCCCCATGCCGAACAGGCTTCTATACCCCGCGAGAGCCGCTCCGCCCGGCGTTAGCCAGTACGCTACGGGGTAGCCGTCGGCCAGGCCCATCGGCGCCATGTTCACCATCAGGATCCCGACCGCCGGAATGAACCATCCCGACATACCGCCGGAGAATACGGCGATCGTCAGGCCCAGCGCCGTCATCACGAGCGATCCGAGCGCCGTCACCGCCAACAACCCGGCCAGGCTCTGCCAGCCGGGCCAGACGAACGAACTCGCCAGGAAGGCCGTAGCGTAGGCGAGGCTGGCTCCGACCCACAGCGCGTACCGCGCCGCCATCCATCGTAGCTGACCGCCAGGGCTCAGCCGATACGCGCGTAGGCTGCCTTCGCCCAGCTCCTGGAACAGGCCCACGGCCACGAACAGGAAGCCGAGTACCAGTACCTCGAACACCAAGAGCGCCAACACGAGGCTGTCCGCCAGAGATTGGTCTGGCTCCGCCGCGTTCGACTCGGGGCCGCGCTCGACGACGGTCACCGTCCATCCGCCGGCCTCGAACGACTCGGAACCGGCTATTCCCGCCGCCGAGCCGACCTGCTGGCCGACCTGCTGGCCGACCCGAGCGACGGCGCGTTGGTTCGCGTCGTCGACCGCTCGTACAGCGTGGACGCTCCCGGCCGAGGCCGCCAGCACGATGGCCAGCACGAGCGACACCCCGTTCCGCGCCATGACGACGAGCTCCTGCCTGAGTAGCGTGATGAAGGCCTTCATGCGGACAGCTTCCTGCCCGTCAGCCGGATGAAGATGGCTTCCAGGCTCGCTTCCATCGAGTGCATCGTCTCGATCCGGCCTGAGGACGCCAGCTCGGCCAGCCTGGCTCGGCCGGCCTCGCCGTCGAGCGCTATCCGCTCGGATCGTAATTCGTTCCCGTCCCGGTACTCCACCGCGGCCACTCGCTCGCCGTAGCGCAGCTTCAGCTCGCGCGGGCGACCTTCGGCGAGGATCCTGCCCTTGTCCATGAACGCGACCCTGTCGCATAGCTCGTCGGCGGCGTACATGTTGTGCGTCGTCAAGAGTATCGTGGCGCCACGGTCGCGCTGCTCCCGTATCATGTCCTTGATGACGAGCGATGTGGTCGGGTCCAGCCCGGACTCGGGCTCGTCCAAGAAAAGCACCTCCGGTCGGTTCAGGATGGCTCGGAGGAATAGGAGCCGCTGTTTCATGCCCTTGGAATACGTGCTGACGCGCTTCCCGGCCGCCGCCGCGAGACCCACCCGCTCGAGCAGGCGCATCGGATCCTCGGTCGGTACCGCGAACAGGCCGGCGAAATACGCCAGATTCTCGTAACCGGTTAGCGCGCCGAACAGGTTGGGTAGCTCGAACGAGTAGCCCACCCGGTTGAAGAACGACGGCCGTAGCGATGTCACCGCTTGGCCGAGCAGGGCCGCGGAGCCGCGCTGCAGCGGCAGGAGGCCCGTCAGGATGTTCTGCACGGTGCTCTTGCCGGCGCCCGACGGTCCCAGGAAGCCGTAGATGGTACCGGGCTCCGCGCGGAAGCTCACGTCGTCGACCGCCAGTACGCCCTTGCCTTCGTAATCATGGCACAGGCGCTCCACTTCTATCATGCGCTACTCCTTGATGACGCCGCGGATTTGTTCCAGCCGTCCAAGTATGGACGACCTGAGTCCGCGGAGCGTCTCGGCCCGCGATTCGGTATCGGAGGCGGGTCGTAGTCCGGCCTGGATCTCCATCTTAATGCCGGTCAGCATCCACTGCAGCGCCTGCGCGACCGCGGCGTCGGTGCCCGGCGGCGTTACGACGGCCCTGAACAACGTGGCGCTCTCTGCCGCGTCGAACAGCGCTACGTAGCGCGGCACCAGGTGCGCCGCGTCCGCGCCCGCCATCGTCATCGCGAAGGACCACTCGTCCGGCGCGTCGGCGAACAGGTCGAACGCCAGCTCGACGGCTCGCACGAGGCCGTCCATCGCGCTCTGCGTCGTGCCGTGGGTTGCGCTACGAGAACGCAGGGCCGTCAGTTGCCGCTTGCCCGACAACCAGTGCAGGTATAGGAACAGCCCGTCCTTGCCGTCGAAATAGTTGAAGAGCGAGCCTTTGGCGATGCCGCACGCTTGTACGATGGCGTTGGTCGACGCGCGTGCGAAGCCCTTGGTCGCGAACTCCGTTCGCGCCGAGCTTAGGATCGAATTCTGGCGCTCTTCCGACAGTTGCCTGAACGAAGCGCTCGCTAGATCGTCGCCGTTCGTCATCCTCGCTCCTCTTGACCGCCCGGTCAAATATGACGATAGCGCATATTGACCACGTGGTCAAGTTCGATCGCGCTGGTTCCGCAACCTGGGGATAGGTCTCCCGCTTGACGAGCCTTGACGCCACGCGGCTAGCCGTGCGACAGTGCGGTTTGTGTTAACCATTGAATGCCATGTGAGGTTTACGAGATGATCGGCTCGTCGCCTGAGGCGACTCTGTCCCCGGCTGAGCGCGACCGCTACATCGTCGAGCGGCTGCGCGCCGCCGGAGAGCCACTGTCGGGAGAGTCCCTAGCGGCGGAGCTGGGCGTTAGCCGGGTGGCGCTGTGGAAGCGCGTCGCCTCGCTCCGGGCTTGGGGCTACGGCATCGAAGCTTCTCGTAGGGGCTACGAGCTGGTCAGGGACGACGGTCTGGCCGGTTGGGAGCTCGAGGCGCCGGGGCCGGTCGTGCTGTTCGATACGGTCGAGTCGACGATGGACGAGGCGCGGGCGCTGGCCGAGGCCGGGGCTCCGTCCGGGGCGACGGTCCTGGCGCTCGGCCAGCGCTCGGGGCGCGGCCGTGCCGGCGGCGCCTGGGATAGTCCGGCCGGCGGCCTCTACCTGTCGACGGCGCTGCGCTCGAGCCTACCGCCATCCCACGCCGGGGCCCTGTTCCTCGAGGCGGCCGCCGCTACGCTACATGCCCTCGAGGCCGCCGGGGCTCCGGGCCTGTCGTACTCGTGGCCGAGCGAGCTCAGGCGCGGCGGCGAGAAGGTCGGCGGCATACTCGTCGAAGCCTACGGCGACATAGCCTCGGCCGACTACTACGTGGTCGGCGTCGGCCTGAGCGTCGCGCCCGGCCTCCTTGCCGAAGGGTCCACCGCGCGGCGGACGTCGGTGGCGGCCGCGCTCGTGCGCGAGCTGGTCGCATGGTGCGCCGCGCCGAGCCTTGAACTCGGCCGTTGGGATAGCCTGGCTCCGCCGGCTGGTAGCCATATGTCCGTCGAGCTATGGAATGGCGAGCGCCGCGCCTTCGAACCGGTCGGCTTCGATACGCGCGGCGACCTGACCGGCGCCGACGGGACGCGCCTGTCGATCGGCGAGTACCGCTCGCATAGCATTGAAGGGGAATATCAATGAAACAGAACGGATTCAAGCTGGTGCTGTCGTCGCTGTTCGCCGCGATGATAGCGATGGGCGCGGTCTTCTCGCTGCCCTTGCCGCCGCCGTTGCCACCGATCACGCTGGCGGTGTTCTTCTCGCTACTGTCCGGGCTGCTACTGGGGCCGCGCTGGGCGTTAGCCACTACCGGCCTCTACCTGGGGCTCGGCGCGGTCGGGTTGCCGGTGTTCGCCAATGGAGCCGGCGGCCTCGGTCAGCTGGCAGGTCCGACCGGCGGCTTCCTCGTAGGCTACGTCGCGGCCGCCGTGGTAGCCGGAGCCGTGTCGGACCGGCGTCGCTGGGGTTTCGGACGGGCCGTGGCCGGTGCCCTGGCAGGTGTGGCGGCGTTGTATATCGTCGGCCTCCCCCGATTCAGGGCCGTGCTCGACGCCGGTCCCGACCGTAGCGTGACGATGGGAGCCGCCTTCCTGATGATGGCGCCGTACCTGGTAGGCGATATGGCTAAGGCGCTCGCCGCCGCCGGACTCGTGCGGGCTATGCGGCCGCTCCTGGCGGAGTACTTGCCGGCACGGGACCGGGCGCGTGGCCGAGGCGAGGTGGTACCCGGCCCGGGAGGGCCGAACGATGAAGCTCGAGCTTAGGAACCTGGTCAAGACCTTCGCGGACGGGACGCGGGGTCTCGACGGGGCGAGCCTATCGATCGAGACGCCGTCCTTCGTCGCGCTTTCGGGGCAGAACGGCTCGGGCAAGTCGCTGCTGATCCGCCATGCGCTCGGCCTCGAGGAAGCTGACTCGGGCGAGGTCCTCGTCGACGGCCGGCCCCTACATAGCCGCCTTGCCGAGGCCAGGCGCCGCATTGCCCTCGTGTTCCAGGAGCCCGAGCACCAGATCCTCGGCGTGACCGTCCGCGAGGATGTCGAGTTCGGCCCGAGAGCGGCCGGAGAGCGGCCCGAGTCGTACGCCCCGCGCGTCGAGGCGGCGCTCGAGGCCGCGGGCCTGGCCGGCTATGGCCCGCGCCTGTGCGCCGGCCTGTCGGGCGGGGAGAAGCGACGGCTGGCGGTCGCCTCGGCCCTGGTATCCGAACCCGAGCTGATAGTTCTCGACGAGCCGTTCAACGGGCTCGATTGGGCCGGCGCCTCCGACCTTCTCGCGGTGGTATTGCGCCTACGCGCCTCAGGTGTCGGGGTGCTGGTCGTGACTCACGACCTGGAGAAGTGCCTGGCGCACGCTGACCGCCTGGTCGTCATGGACGCCGGCCGTATCGTTCGCGACGACGCCCCTGCCGCGCTCTGGGAAGAGCTCCCCTCGCTCGGCCTCAGACGCCCGGCCGGCGGGTACGAGCGGCTGGCGGAGATGAGCTGGCTGACGGAGGGCGCGTGAAGGCCGAGCCATGGCGCGTCGGCGTCGTCCGCCTGGCGGGCCGACGTCCCGGCGGAAGGGTCGGCGGGATGATCGCGCGGACTACGCGCGTCACGCGGACTACGCGCGTCACGCGGACTACGCGCGCCACGCGGACTACGCGCGCCACGCTAGCGGTACGCGGTGTGTGGCGCTTCGTTCTATACTTGGCCCTGCAGCTGGCCATACTCGCTTCGCCGCCCACCTGGCTGGCCCTGCTGGCCGTCGTCGTGGCGCTTCTCGGCCTGGTCGAGGGCAAGGACTGGCCGCGCTGGATCCTACGGTCGCGCTTCGCGCTCGTGGCGGCCCTCCTTCCCGCCGCCGTCGGGTTCCCCATCGCTACGGTCGGCGGCCTCGGCGAAGCTGGGTTCGGCGCGGTACTGGCCGCCTGGGTTCCGGCGCTGTCGCGGAGCGTGCGTCTGGCCCTTGTATTGGCGTCCGCGGCCTGGCTGTCCGGTGGCATGAGTCCCGTGGAGCTACGCGACGCGCTGATAACGATACTGCGGCCGCTCGGGAATCGGCTCGGCGGCCGCGTCGCCAGGAGCGCGTCGCTGACGATGGCCTTCCTGCCCTGGACGGCCGAGGAAGCCCGCGCCGCCGACGAGGCGGCTAGGCTGCGCGGCTCCGACCCGTCGCGCAGGCCGGTCAGACACGTCGTCGCACTGTCGGTACCGCTCGTCTCACGGTCGCTCGAGAAGGCCAGGAGGAGCTCGGAAGCGCTGTCGCTGCGCGACCCGAGGTTCGGCGAGTAGCGGGACCCGAGCTCAGCGCGCGGCGCCGTCGAGCGCGGCCTCGACTCAGGAGAAGCGTAGCCGTTCCTGCTCGAGACGTAGCGACGCCGACAGGCTGTCGTAGCGGAGGTCGTCGTAGAGGCCGGCCTCTTCGGGAGAGAGGCGGCTCAGCTCGGCCCGCGTCGGAGTAGGTTCCGTCGTCCATGGCTCCCGGTGCTCGAGCAACGTTATGCGGTCCATCAGGAAGGACTCGGCCTCGGGGAAGGCGCTCCTGAACTGATCCAGGATGGCGAAGCCGTGGGTGTCGAGGTCGCCCCAGTACCGGAGGCGCGGGCCGCGGAGCCAAGCCGCGTCGGCGAGCTGCGAGAAGCCGTAGCCGCCGCCCAGTATGACGGACGCGCCGGGCTGCGGCAGGAAGGCCCGTCCGGTTCGTCGAGCGCTTAGAAATTCTTGGCCAGGCTGTCGAGCAGCTCGTCCACGATGTCGTCGTCGCCGGCCCGCACGTGGTCGATCAGGCAGTGCTTGAGGTGGTGCTCGAGCACGACGAGGGACGCTTTGCCGAGCGCGCCGCGGGCGGCGGCGATCTGCGTCATCACGTCGTCGCAATAGGCGTCGCCCTCGATCATGCGCCGGAGGCCGCGCACCTGGCCCTCGATCCTGGCCAGTCGGCCGTCGAGCGATCGCTTAAGCTCCTCGGGCCGCTCGGTTTTCTTGCACGAGCAACCATCGGCCTGGTTATCGCACGTATCCATACAGGGTTCCTTTCGTTGTCTTGCTAGATCGGCTTCCACGTCTTGAGGCGCAATGCGTTCGTGACGACCGACACCGACGACAGGGACATGGCCGCGGCGGCTATCATCGGGTTGAGCAGGGGCCCGCCGAACAGGTGGAGCAGGCCCGCCGCCACCGGTATGCCGAGGACATTATAGCCGAAGGCCCAGAACAGGTTCTGCCTGATGACGCGCATCGTCGCGCGGGACAGGTCGAGGGCGGCGACGGCGTCCTCGAGGTCTCCGCGGGCCAGCACGATATCGGCCGACTCGGCCGCTATGTCGGTACCCGACCCTATCGCTATGCCCACGTCGGCCGCCGCCAGGGCGGGCGCGTCATTGATGCCGTCCCCGACCATCGCCACCAGCTTGCCTGAGGCCTGGAGCGCCCGCACCGCGGCCGACTTGTCCTCGGGCAGCACCTCCGCGACGACTCGGTCGACTCCTACCTCGCGGCCTATCGCCTCGGCGACGGCTCTCGAGTCGCCGGTGATCATCGTCGTCTCGACGCCGCGCGCCCTTAAGGCCGCGATCGCCGCCCGGCTCGTCGGCCTGACGATGTCGGCGACCGCGACGAGGCCCACGAGGCGACCCTCCGCCGCTACGAGCATGGCCGTCTTGCCATCGGCGGCGAGCCTCTCAAGGTCGGCGGCGGCTGGCCCGACGTCGATCCCGCGCTCCTCCAGGAGCCTCGCGTTGCCGACGATGGCCTCGGCGCCGCCGAGGCGCGCCTCGATGCCTCGGCCGGGCAGGGCCTTGAGGCTATCGGGCGACGATAGCGCGAGCGACCGGGCTTCCGCCTCGCGGACGATCGCGGCGCCGAGCGGGTGCTCCGATCCCCTCTCGGCCGACGCGGCCAGGGCCAACGCGGCTTCCTCGTCCAGGTGGCCGTACGTGAGGACCTCGACGACGGCCGGTTTGCCGAGCGTCACCGTACCGGTCTTATCGAGCGCTACGGCCGTCACGCGATGGGCGTTCTCGAGCGCCTCGCCGCCCTTGATCAGCAGGCCGAGCTCAGCGCCGCGCCCGGTGCCGACCATGATGGCCACCGGCGTGGCTAGCCCGAGCGCGCAGGGGCAGGCTATCGTCAGTACGGCCACGAACACCCGCATCGCGAACTCGAAGCTCTGTCCCCCGATCAGCCACGCGACCGCGGAGGCGAAGGCTATGGCGACGACGACCGGTACGAAGACGCCCGATACCCGGTCGGCGAGCGCGGCTATCGGGGCCTTGGAGCCCTGGGCCTCCTCGACTAGGCGGACGATGCGGGCCAGGGCCGTGTCGGCGCCGACGGCGCTCGCCCTGAAGGTGAACATGGCCTGGCCGTTGACGGTGGCGCCGGATACCTTGTCGCCCGGGCTCTTCTCGACGGGCAGGCTCTCTCCGGTCAACATGGACTCGTCGACGCTGGTCGAGCCTTCGACGACGACGCCGTCGACCGGCACTCGTTCGCCGGGGCGCACGCGGATCACGTCGCCGACGGCCACCTCGTCGACCGGCAGCTCCAGGTCGCCCGATTCTGACACGACCACTGCGGTCTTGGGCGCCAGGCCCATTAGCCGCTTGATGGCCTCCGATGCCTTGCCCTTGGACCGGGCCTCGAGGTACTTGCCGAGCAGGATCAGGGCGATGATGACGGCGACGGTCTCGAAGTACAGGTGTCCGGCCGCGGAGGCGTCTCCGAGGGCGATCTGTATGGTCGACCAGAGGCTGTAGGCCATCGCCGAGCCGGTGCCTATCGCGATCAGGCTGTCCATATTAGGCGCTCGCCTGAGCAGGGCCTTGACGCCGACGGTGTAGAATTTCCTCCCGGCCCATAGCGCCGGCAGGGTCAGCGCCGCCTGGGCCAGCGCGAAGTTCAGGGGCTCGTGCATGGGATGCAGGAAGGGCGGTAGCGGCAATCCGATCATGTGGCCCATCGATACGTAGAGGAGTGGAAGGGCCGTCGCTAGCGCGACGACGAAACGCCGTTTTTGCCAACGCGCTTCGCGCGCCTTGGCCATGCCGTGCTCGTCGACGGCGGCCGGGCCTGAGTCGGCCGCCAGCGCCTCGTAGCCCGCCTCCTTCACGGCCAGCTTGATGGACGACAGGCGGGCGACCGACGGGTCCCAGGACACCGACAGCCGCTCGGAGGCGAAATTCACCGAGGCGCTCGAGACGCCGGGTACCAGTGACACCGCCCTCTCGACGGCCGCGGCGCAGGCGGCGCAGCTCATGCCGCCTATCGGCACGGACGCGCTCTTGACCGCCGTCGGTAGCACGGCTTCGTAGCCGGCCTCCGCTATCGCCGCGGCGATGGCCGCCAGCCCTGTCGCGCCCTCGTCGTATTCGACGGTTAGCGCCTCGGTGGCGAAGTTGACCGAAGCGTTCGAGACGCCCGGTACGCCGGCGGCGGCCCGTTCGCTCGCCCTGGCGCAGGCGGAGCAGCTCATCCCCTTGATCTCGACGGTGTCGGTCTTCATCGATATACCCCTTGGGGGTATAATACCAACTTGCCGTTCGATCGTCCATAGCGTATCCTCGCCGCGGAGGATCATGATGAAAGATATCCGTCGGGCCTTGATGGGCGCGGTTCTATTGTGCTGTTCCGTCGGGCCGCTCGTCGCCCAAACGGCCCTGCCAGGTCGGCCGGATCCGGTCGCCTCGTTGCCGGACGGGCTGTACGCCGTGATCGAGACGGTCCGCGGTACCGTCGTACTCGAGCTGTACGCCGACAAGGCGCCCTTCGCGGTCGCCAGCTTCGTCGGCCTCGCCGAGGGCTCGTTCTCGCAGGACGGGCGGCCGTACTACGACGGGGTCAGCTTCCATCGCGTGGAGCCGGGCTTCGTGGTCCAGGGCGGCGACCCGACGGGTACCGGCCGCGGCGGCCCGGGCTACCAGTTCCCGAACGAGATAACCCCGGAGCTCGGCTTCAACGCCCCGGGCGTGCTCGGCATGGCCAACGCGGGGCCGGATACGAACGGTAGCCAGTTCTTCATAACGCTCGGCGCCGCGAACCACCTGAACGGCGGGTACACGGTCTTCGGGCGCGTGGTCGTCGGTATGGACGCGGTCCGCTCCATCCGCAAGGGCGACGCGATGACCAGGGTGACCGTCGCGCGCAAGGGAGCCAAAGCCCGGGCGTTCAAGGCGGACAAGGCCCGCTTCGACGCCGACCTGCGCGCCTACGCGTCCGGGGCCGCCGAACGGGCCAAGGCTGGCGTCGAGGGGCAGTTCGCTGCGGTCAAGGCGCGGATACCCGGCCTGGCGCTCGGCGCCGACGGGCTGTGGTACAAGGCGCTCGCCGCCGGGAACGGCGCCAAGCCGGCCACCGGCTCGATGGTGCGCATCCTGTATACCCTCACGCTGGCTGACGGCCGCCGGCTCGACTCGACGGCCGACCGCGGCAACGAGCCGCTCGAGTTCAGGCTGGGCGGCGGCCAGGTGATACCCGGCTTCGACAAGGCGGTGTCCGCTATGAGCTACGGCGAGCGCCGCGTCGTCGTCATACCGCCGGAGCTGGGTTACGGCTCGCGCGGGGCTGGCGGGGTCGTGCCGCCGGACGCCGTGCTGGTGTTCGAGATCGAGCTGCTGAAGCCCTGAGCCCGCGGCTCAGGCCCGCGCCCGAGTCGACCGGGCCGATCGGGCCGGGACGAGCCCGCTCCCGTCGTGGCGCGAGCCGGCCAGGTAGAGGAGCGAGCCGCCGGCGACCGACAAGACGGCCGCCATGGCGAACACGGCCGAGCCGCCGGCGGCCTGCATCAGGAAGCCGGCGGCCGGCGCCACGAAGGCCTTGCCGAGCTCGAACAGCGTGCTTAGGCCCAGGTAGCGGCCGAGAAGCTCCGGCGACGCGTGCTCCGGCACGAAGCGCGACTGCACCGCGGAGCCCCAGACCTCGCCGATGGACAGGACGAGCATCGCCGCGAGTAGCCAGGCCGGCGAGCGCAGGAAGGCCAGGCCTAGAAATCCGACGGCGAAAGCCAGCTTCGACGCGCCCGCCGACGGCCCGATCGGCGCTACGCGAAGAAGGCGGCTCGCGGGCAGCTGCGCGAATACGCAGACGAGGGCGTTGACCGTCAGCGCCGAGCCGTAGACCCAGAGCGGCACGCCTGCCTCGGTCAGGTGGAGCGGCAAGAAGCTCTGGATCAGGTCGTAGGCGCCCCAGACGAGCATCATCCCGAAGGTCCAGAGCCAGAAGACGCCATCGGCCGCGATGGCTCGCCAGGCTGGCCTCGTCGCGGCGCCCAAGCGGTCGAGCCGCTCGCCGACCTGCGCCGACTCCGAAGGAGACGCCGACTCCGCAGGAGACGCCGACTTCAGAGGAGACGCCGACTTCAGAGGAGACGCCGACTCCGAAGGAGACGATGACTCGGGTATGGCGAGCGCTATGAACACGCCGACGAGCAGGTTCAGGACGCCGCTGACGATGAAGCCGGTCCGCGGCGCGACGAGGAACAGCCCGACGCCGATCAGCGGGCCCCAGCCGAAGGCGGCGTTGATGGCGATGCGGTGCAGCGCGTAGGCTTCCGATCGGCGCTCGGGCGGCGCGAAGTCGGCAATCGCGGCGTTGGTCGCCGGACGATAGAAGGTGCGCGTCATGCCGTTCAAGAAGTTGAGTAGCGCGAGTACGTAGACGTTCGACCCGGCGAACGCGAAGCCGAACAAGGCCGAGGCGCTCAAGGATACGCCGAGTATCTGCACCGGCTTGCGGCCCCATCGGTCGGCCAGGTGCCCGCCCCAGGCGCCGAAGGCGACACTGGCGATCGGAGCCGCGCCGAGCACGAACCCGAGAGCGCCGAGGCTGACGCCCTCGCCCTTCATGTACAGGCTCAGGTACGGCACCACCATGAAGCGCCCCGTGGACTCGACCAGAGTGGCGGCGACGAGGAGCCAGATCGGCTTCGGGAAGCTTGCGGCGTAGGCGGCGGCGCGGCGCAGCGCGCTCGCGGCGGAGAAAGGCTTGCGGCGTTCGACGGGCATGGTGCTGCGAGTATAGCGACAACGAAACGTGGTCGGCTATGGTCTGGCGCGATATGGTAGTAGCGAGTTTTGGTACGATATACTGTCCTCGAGGAGACCGTTCATGAACCGAAAGCATAGTCGGGCGCCATGGCGCTTTTTTACCGTCGCGGCGCTGTTCGTCGTCGCGACCGGCGCGTTCGCCCAGTCGGGCGGATCCGCCGACCCGCATACGGTCTGGGACTATGCCGATAACCCGGCCGCCTGGTCGCTCTTCCCCGACGCGATCGCCTTCGGCGTGCGGGCAGAGGCCGCCGTATCCGATTTGGCCTCGTTCGCGGGCGGTACCTTGCCGGCGACTGTCGACCTGGCCTACGGCCTGCCCGGACTCGTCTATCGCTACCGCGACGACGGTAGCTCGTCGACCCACGCCCTGACGAGCGCTTTCAGCTTCGGCCGCTCCTTCGGCCTGGGCCTGCGCTTCCGTTGGGACGGGACGACCACGTCGGCCTGGTGCGTCCAGGACCTCGGCGTGATGCTCAGGCCCTTCGGCTATGCGTCCGTCTCCGCCTCGGTCGACGACGTGCTCGACCTGTCCGGCGACGGCTACGAAGCCGCGCTCGGCCTGGCAGTCCGGCCGCTCGCCTTCAATCCGAGGCTCGGCTCCGCGCTCACGCTGAGCGCCGACGCCCGGCTCGGCCCCGACGGCTTCGCTATGGCCGGCGCCGGCGCCAGGTTCGTCCTGGCCGACTGGCTCAGTCTCTCGGGCTCGTACTCGTTCGACGACGCGTCCTTCGGCCTCGGCTTCGCCGTCTCGCTGTCCGGCGCCGAGACCTCGGTCGGCGGGCGGCTGAACGGCATGCATCAGGGCGGCGACGTCAGCCTGGGCCAGTCCGTGCGGCTCGGCCGGGCCGCCAAGTCGGCCGAGCGCGTCTTCGGGTCGTCAGTCCTCGTCATCGACGAGCCGGGACTGTTCCAGCCGAATCCGCCCCGCGTCGACATGGACCCCGGCTTCGGGGACGAGGTGGCCCTCTGGTTCGACCTTGCGGTCGCCGCCATCGACCGCGCCGCCTCCGACGCGTCGATCCGGGCCCTGGCCATGTTCGAGCCGCCCCTGTTCGATACCGACGCGCGCGCCCAGGAATTCTGCCGCGCGCTCGGGCGCTTCCGGGTAGCCGGCAAGCCGGTCTACGTGTTCGCCCAGTCGATGGGCCGGCTGTCATACGTCTATGCCGCGGCCGGCGCCGAGCTCGTCGCCCTGGACCCGAACGGCGGCCTGCCCATCGTCGACGTCTCGTCGACCCACCTATACTTCAAGGATCTGCTCGCCAGGCTAGGCGTCAGGACCTACAGCCTGCAGTCCCACGATACGAAGACGGCCAACAACGCGATGACCGAGCCGTCCATGACGGGACCCGAGCGCGCTATGATCGAGCGCTACGTCGGCGGCCTGGCGTCGCAGGCCTGGGCCTCTCTCGACGAGGCGCGCGGCGACCGCGTCGTGGGCGGCGGCAGGGCCGCTATCGGCGCCGGGCCGTACCTCGATCCGCGCAAGGCCGTCGAGGCCGGGCTCGCCGACGAGCTACTGTACCGCGACGAGTTCGAGGAGCGGCTTACCGAGCTGACCGCCGGCGCGGGCCGCGTCGACCTGCGTTCCTACGCGCGCGAGCGCGGCCTCGAGTGGGGCCCTCCGCCCGGCAGGAAGGTGGCCGTGGTCTACCTGTCCGGCTCCATCATCGAGGGCGAGGGCGTAGCCGGCTCGTCGATAGGCGAGTCCGCCGCCGAGCTACTCGCCGCGCTGCGCGACGACCCGACGGTGGCCGGCGTGATCATGCGCGTCGACTCGGGCGGCGGCTCCGCGCTGACGAGCGACCACATCGCCAGGCAGGTCAAGAAGCTCAAGGACTCAGGCAAGCCCGTCGTCGTGTCGATGGCCGGCTACGCCGCGTCCGGGGGCTACTACATCTCCGCCTACGCTGACAGGATCATCGCCGAGGCGGGTACCCTGACCGGCTCGATAGGCGTTACCGGCTTCGATATCAACCTGACCGGCACGCTCGAGCTGCTCGGCGTCGGCTCCGGCGTCGTCAGCGCCGGCCCGAGCGGCGAGTTCGGCAATCCCTTCCTACCGCGCCGCGAGGCCGACGGCCAAGCCGAGCGCGGCATGATCATGTATATCTATGAGCGCTTCGTGAATGTGGTGGCCGAGGGCCGCGGCATGGACAGGGCCCGGGTCGATGAACTCGGCAAGGGCCAGATCTGGCTCGGCTCGGAGGCCGTGGAGAACGGGCTCGTCGACGCGTTGGGAGGGCTCGTCGACGCCAAGGCCGCGATGGAGGAACTGCTCGGCGCGGCGGGCCGTTTCGAGGTCTATCTGCCCGGTACGCTCGAGCCAGGCTCGATCCTGTCGCTGCTCGGCTTGGCCAAGGCGGGCGGCGCGTCGTCGTCGATGCTCGCTAGCGCTCGAGCCTTTGTCAACGAGCTGGCGGAGCTGGGCGAGGGCGCCTTGTACTTGGCTCCCGAGTACCTGTACCGGGAGCGCTAGTCGTAGACTATCCTCGGCGCCCTGCGTATGGCGATCTTCCAGGACAGCCCGGTGCCTATGTTGTAGGCCCGGGCGAACGAGCCCTGGTTGATCGCCGCCGCGACGTTCAGCACCGAGTTGATGTAGACGAGGGGCTCGCCGAGCGACACCTCGGCGAAGGAGCGCGCGTAGACCATCGTGTTGCGGTAGACCTCGCGCGTGTCGTTGCGGATCGCGACCTCGACGCGCTTGCCGTAGTCGACGCCGAGCCCTATGAATAGCGAATGCGGAATGTTGGTCCATAGGCTACCGAAACGCACGTCGAGCACGTCTATCGTGCCCTCGATCGCGTCACCGGAGCGGACCGCGTCCACGTGGTCGAGCTCGACGATGGAGGCCGGTTCGACGGACGGGCCGACGTCCTCGAAGGCTATCTGCCCGGAGGCGAGCCTGGCGCCCGTGTAGGCGTACACGTCCCGGCCGTGGAAGGTATAGGACAGCTCGGAGCCGGACAGGCGGTTGGCGTCCTCGACCAGGAGCCGAGCGTCCGTCACGCCCTGCAGCAGCTTGAGGTGGGTCAGCGTACCGTTGTCCGGCGTCACGACGATCTGCCCGCCGGCTGTCTTGACCGCGACGCTACGTCGCGAGCTGCCGACGCCCGGGTCGACGACCGACACGAACACGGTGCCGGCCGGCCAGTATTGGACCGTCTGTACGAGCCGATACGAGGCCTCCCAGATATTGTACTGCGGTATGTCGTGCGTCAGGTCGAAGATGGCCAGGGCCGGGTCGACCTTGAGCGCCACTCCGTACATGGCCGCGACGGCGCCGTCCGAGATACCGAAATCTGTCTGGTACACGAGCGAGCGGCTCATCGCGCCTCCATACCGCCTGTCGCGGCGCCGTTGTCCTACAGGATGTGCCCGAGGAATTCCTTGGTGCGTTCCTCGCGCGGGCTGGCGAACAGTTCCTCGGGCGTCCCCTGCTCGACTATCCTGCCGCGGTCCATGAAGACGACCCGGTCCGCGGCAGCCCGCGCGAAGCCCATCTCGTGCGACACGACCATCATCGTCATGCCATCGTCGGCCAGGGCGGTCATCACGTCGAGCACTTCCTTGATCATCTCCGGGTCGAGGGCCGAGGTTGGCTCGTCGAACAGCAACGCCTTGGGGCTCATCGCGAGCGCCCTGGCTATCGCGGCGCGCTGCTGCTGGCCGCCGGACAGCTGGCGCGGGTAGGCCTCGAGCTTGTCGCCGAGGCCGACGCGCTCGAGTATGGCCCGGCCAGCCTCCCGTGCGGCGGCGGCCGACGCCTTGCGCACGAGGCGCGGCGCCAGCGTCACGTTGTCGAGCACGCTCATGTGCGAGAACAGGTTGAAGCTCTGGAAGACCATGCCGGCGTCCTCGCGGATGCGCCTGAGATCGGCCCGCCGCGCCGTCACCTCGTCGTCGCCTATCCAGATACCGCCTGAGTCGAGCCGCTCGAGCCGGTTGACCGCGCGTAGCAGCGTGCTCTTACCCGATCCAGAGGGGCCGATCACGAGCACCACCTCTCCCTTGGCCACCTCGAGGCTCACGCCATCGAGAGCGCGCACGCCGCCGCGCTCGGGATCGCCGAAGGTCTTGACCGCGTCTACGACTCGTATGAAGGCGTTCATCGGGCGTTCTCCCGCTTGAGCCGGCGCTCGAGGGCGCGTACCAGCATGGACAGGCTCACGGTCATGCAGAGGTAGAAGAAGGCCACGACGTTGTAGGTCTCGAAAAACTTGAAGGTGCTCGCGGCGTAGACCTTGCCGATCTGGGTGATGTCCTGCACGCCGAGTACCGACACCAGGGCCGAGTCCTTGATGATAGCGACGAACTCGTTGGCCAGCGCCGGTAGCACGTTCTTGACCGCCTGCGGCAGCACGACGCGCAACATCGTCTGCGAGTGCGACAGCCCGAGCGCGTGGGCCGCCTCTATCTGGCCCTTGTCGACGCTCTCGATGCCGGCGCGGAAGATCTCAGCGATGAAGGCCGCGTAGCCGAGGGTCAGCGCGAGCCCGGCTCTCGTCGCGAAGCTGAAGTCGCGGGCCTGGAAGGCCTTGACGGCGCCGGCTCGGATGAGAGGCGCCAGCAGCCCGTTCAGGACCTCGGCCAGGGCCGGGGCCCCGACGAAGGCTATGTAGTAGAGGATGACGAGCATCGGTAGGCCGCGCACCAGCTCGATATAGAACGTCGACGCCTCGCGCAGGGGGCGCAGGCGCGACGATCGGGCCAGCCCGAGCAGGAGCCCGAGCGCCAGCGACGCCGCGTACGACGCGAGCGCCACGCCTATCGTCACGCCGAAGCCCCTGGCCACGGCGCCGAATATGACCCGGTACGACGCGTCCGCCAGCGCCGTGCCAAGCGCTATGGCGCCGAGGCCGACGAGCAGGACGAGCCACCACGGCACGCCCGCCGCTATCCTGGCGGCTCTCCTCCCGTTCGTCATCCTCCGTCCCCCTACGCTCCGCCCGGTATTATGGCTGGTACTCGAAGAACCACTTGGTGTTCAGCCGATCGAGCGTGCCGTCGGCCTTCATCGAGGCTAAGGCGGCGTTGAACGGGCCGACCAGGTCAGATCCCGGCGGGAAGATGAAGCCGAATTCCTCGGTCCCGAGCGGGCCGCCGACGCTCTTGAGCTTGCCTGGGTTGGCCCCGACGTAGCCCTTGCTGGAGGCCGCGTCCATCAGCACCATGTCGACGTCGCCGGCAATCAGCGCCTGCACGGTGGCGCCGAAGGTCTCGAACAGCTTGATGCGCTTGTTCTGCTCGTCGCCGTCGAGCACCTCGTAGACGGCTACGTAGAAGTTGGTGGTGCCGGCCTGGGCGCCGACCAGCAGCTTGGGGTCGGCGGCGAAGGCCGCGGCGTCGGAGAAGCGCTTCTCGTCGGCGCGCACGAGCATGAACTGCTGCGAGACCATGTACGGGTCGGAGAAATCTACCTGCTTCTTACGCTCGTCGGTGATGGTGATACCGTCCATGCCCACGTCGAACTGGCCGTCACGGACCGACTGGATCATCAGGTCCCAGCTCGATAGCTGCCAGTCGACCTTGGCGTTGAGACGCCTGGCAATCTCGTTGACGGCGTCGTACTCCCAGCCCATCGCCTTGCCGGTCTTGGGGTCGACGAAGTTGAGCGGCGTGTAGGCGTTCTCGGTGACCGCGACGATGACGCGCCCGCCGAGGTCCGGCAGGCCAGACGCGCCGATGGCGGCGGCCGCGGCGGGGCCGGATCCGGCGGCGGGCTCCTTGCCGCCGAGGGCGAAGGCGGACGTTACGGACAGCGCCGCGAGCGCCATGACGACGATACTGAATTTCCTCATATCGGTACCTCCTGAACGGCGCGGGGCCGCCTGCGACCATTGTTGCACCGATCTCGGCTCGAGGCAAGGGCGCCCGCCGGACTGGAATGCATTATACTAGAGGCGAGGTGGCGGCGGCCTGGCGTCCGGCCCAGCCGCCGCGTCCATGGATCGGGGGCTTTCGTATGGAAAAGTACGATATCTGCGACGGCGTCTCCGTCGTCGGGATCCCGGAGGCCGGGCTGTCCGTACTCTGCGGCTGCCCCGAGAACGTCGTGAAGTTCATGATACGCGGTGGCGTCATCCGATCCGAGATGGTGGGCGGCAGGCGTTTCGAGACCGGCCCGAACGCCATCCTATTATCCGAGCTGCCGATCCAGAACGGCCGTTTCTCGAACCTCGCCGAATTCCCCGTGCTCCAGATGCTGTACCGCCAGGGCCTGATCGTGCCCGGCCACCCGCGCAACACCGGCGTCCGCCCGATGCTCGTCGGGCTCCGGGCCCAGGTCGAGGCTCAGGCCCGCTACATCTACGCCGGCACCTACGGCATCACCGAGCCCGAGGCGCTCGATCCCGACGACCCGACGGCGGCGGCCGAGCTGATACGCATGAAGCGCAAATTCTCGTTCGGCGCGTTCCGTTCTGTCGACGAGCTGCTCGACGTCCGCGTCATCGACGGCCCCGTCGTGGGGTTGAGGGGCGGCGCCTTCCTGAGGCGGCTCGGCGTTAATCGCTACGAATTCATCTGCGGCGGTTCGGCGGTCGACGTCGACCTGAACCTCGGGCCGGGAGCGTCGTACGGAGCGCCGTACGAGCTGCCCCGATCGCGGATAAGCCACGAAGCGTTCGCCGTGGTGCATCTCGGCGAGGGCGACGGCTGGGACCCGGAGCGTCCGTGCATGTGCAGCCTCGTCGTCCACGCTGGGCGCCGCTACCTTATCGATGCTGGCCCGAACATCGAGGAGAGCCTCGACGCGGTCGGCCTCGGCGTCGGCGACCTCGCTGGCGTCTTCCATACGCACGTCCACGATGACCACTTCGTCGGCTTGACCAGCCTGATGCGGGCCGACAAACGGCTGTCGTACTACGCCGTGCCGATGGTCAGACGCTCGGCTACCGAGAAGCTTCGGGCCCTCTGCGGCCTCGGCGCCGACGAGTTCGCCCGCCTCTTCGACGTGGTCGACCTGCGGCCAGACGAGTGGAGCGACGTCGGCGGCTTCGATGTCAAGCCGGTCTACTCGCCGCACCCGCTCGAGACGACTATCCTCCGGTTCAGGGTCGCCGTCGCGGACGGGTATAGGACCTACGCCCATTACGCCGACCTGAGCTCGTTCGCGGTGATCGACTCGATGGTCACGGACGACGCCTCGGTCGCCGGGATCACGGCCGCCGAGGCGTCGCGCGCCAAGGCGGCCTACCTCGAGCCGGCGGACGTCAAGAAGGTGGACGTCGGCGGCGGCATGATACACGGCGACCCGGATGATTTCGCCGGCGATCGCTCGGGCGACCTGCTCCTGAGCCACGGTGACTCGGCGGAAGCGCTGTCAGGCAAGGGCTTCGGGAGGATTGCCTCGTTCGGCGAGGTCAGCCTACTGGCGCCCGAGCGGCGGGACTGGGCCGCCGAGGCGGCCGCGGACGCGCTCCGGGGCTACTTTCCCGACGCCCCCGCCGAGGCGATCGAGGCCCTGGCCTCGGGCCCAAGGCGCGAGCGCAAGGTGGGCGATCGCCTGCTCGCCGCCGGAAACGAGCCTCCGGCCGCGCTGCTGACCCTTGACGGCCGGGTGACGCGTGTCGACGGCGTCGGGCCAGCGGCGTCATACGGGCCGGGCGCCTTGCTCGGGGCGGCCGCCGTGCTGCGCGGCGAAGCCGAGCCAGACGACTGGGTCGTCGAGCGCGACACGGCCATCGTCGAACTACCGGCGGAGGCGTTCGCGGCGTTCGCGAGGAAGAACGGCCTCGAGGCCGAGATACTACGCTGTGCGGCCGCCGCGGGTGAGCTGGCCTCGCTGCCGCTTTTCGACTGTATCGGCTCGATGGAAAGCCTCTATGGGCTGGCGAAGGCTTCCCGCCGTGCAGAGTCGGGCGGCGGAGCCCTCGATGCCGAGGCGCCGGACGACGAGTTACTCGTGCTCGTCTCCGGCGAGGCCTCGCTGACCTACGGCGGCATCGCCTTCGAGAACCTGACCCCGGGCGCGGCGCTCGGCGACGAACGTACGCTCTGCAGATCGATGCGGCTGTTTTCGGCCGTTGGGCGCGGGCCTACGGCCTGGCTGGCGTTCCCGCGCGCCGTCGTGGAGACGAGGCCGGCGCTACTGTGGCGGCTCCGCGAGGGGCTCGAGCGCCGGCTGGCCATCGTCAAGGCGGTCTTCGAGTTCCGCTGGAGACCCGAGTACGAGCTCGGCATTACCGCTATGGACGAGCAACATCGCCGCATCTTCGGGGCGATGGACGAGCTGACTGGCGCGGCGGAAAACGACGCGATCTTGGTCCTGGAACGTCTCGAGGATCTGCTGGCTGACCATTTCTCCGACGAGGAGGCGCTACAGGCGGCGGTCGGCTACCCCGGCCGCGAGGAGCACGCCCGCGAGCACGCGAAGCTTCTCAGCGAGCTATCCGAATTCATGGAGCGTATCCGTACGGGCGTCGTCGCCACTGGCTTGTCGAATTTCATGAAGGATTGCTTCATCCGCCATACGCTACTCGAGGATCGCAAGTACGCGCCTTGGGTACACGACGGGGATCCGCGCAGGTCGTGAACGCCGGCCGTTTCCGCCGGGCTTCGTCCGCCGCGGCCGGATGACCCGGGATACCCATATACGCTATGCTCGCGCGATGACCGAGACCGTAGACATCCTGGGCCTGGGCTTCGAGGCCTTCTTCTCCGCCAGCGGCCTCGTCTCGGGAAAGCGCCCCAACCTACGCGCCGCATATCGGGCGGCCTTCCGCGACGGCCGCTGGGAGCCGGGGCGCTTTTTGTCTCGCGCCGATGCGGAAGCGTTGTTCCCGCGCTTCCGCGTCGGGCTGCTGGAGGCGGCCCGCGTCGCCTCGGAGAGCGGCGAGGCGGGGACGACGGCCAAGGTCGTCTTCAGGCTCGACGACGGCCAAAGCGTCGAAAGCGTGCGCATACCATCGCCCGGCGGCGGGGCGACGCTGTGCCTGTCGTCCCAGGTCGGTTGCCGCATGGGGTGCGCCTTCTGCGAGACCGGACGCGCCGGCCTCGCGCGGAACCTGACGGCAGCGGAGATCGTGTCCCAGGCGGTGAGCGCCAGGGTCGCGCTCGGCTGGGAATTCTCGAACGTCGTGTTCATGGGCATGGGCGAGCCGCTGGACAACTTCGACGGGCTGGCCGGGGCGCTTGCCGTGATGTTCGACCAGTCGGCCCTCGGCTTGGCCCAGGAGCGCGTGACCGTCTGCACCGTGGGCCTGCCGGCCGGCATCGCTCGGCTCAAGGGCCTCGGGTACCGAAGGCTCGGCCTATCGGTCAGCCTGAACGCGCCGGACGATGGGTTGCGATCGACGCTGATGCCGGTCGGCGGGGCTCACGGCCTCGGTGAGCTCGCCGCGGCCCTGGCCGCCTATCCGTCCAGGCGCAACTTCGCGCTCGGGGTCAACTACTGCCTGATTCCGGGCGTCAACGACGGGCCCGGGGCGGCCGACGGCGTCGCGGCCTTCGTCCGGGCCGCGGGGCGGGCGCTCGTCAACGTGATACCGTACAATCCGGGAACGGCGCCGATAGGCCGGGCCCCCACGGAGCCGGAGGTGGACGCGTTCATGGCCTCGCTGACTGAACGCGGCCTGGAGGCGCGCGTTCGGGCGCCGCGGGGTCGCGGCCTGGCGGCCGCCTGCGGCCAGCTCGGCGGCCCGAACGCGACCGTGGGCGTTCCCTAGTCGACCTTCCTCTGTATATAGGCGCTATAGTCCTTGACGATAGGATCGTAGGCCCGCTCGAACAACGGGCTGGAGATCATGAAGTCGGCGGTGGAGCGGTTGCAGGCCATCGGGATGTTGTAGACCACCGCGATGCGCAGGAGCGCCTTGACGTCCACGTCGTGCGGCTGGGGCGACATCGGGTCCCAGAAGAAGATCACCGCGTCGATCCGGCCCTCCGCTATCATCGCGCCGAGCTGCTGGTCGCCGCCGAGCGGGCCGGATTTGAGCAGGGTGATGCTCGACGCCGGAGCCCCGGCGCCGCCCTCGGTCGAGCGCTTGCGCTCTATCGTCTCCGATACCAGGCGTCCGGTCGTGCCGGTACAGACGAGTTCGTGCTTGAGCAACGATCGCCAGTTGTACTCGACCCAGCCGACCAGATCCAGCTTGCGGTTGTCGTGGGCCACCAGCGCCACGCGTTTCTTGGCTTGCATCGATATCTCCTCTTCAGGTTCGCTAGAACGATGGAACGGCCGGCTCCGGGCCTACGCCTGGCCGAGCGATAGTCCGTCGAGCGGCAGGTCGCGTTCGTCGGTCGGCACCGAATCGACGATTTGGGACTCGTAGCCGTAGCCTATCGCGACGAAGGGCGACGAGGGGCCGGACGACCGCGCCGCGGCCGCAGACCGCGCCGCTGCCACAGAAGCCAGGAAGCGGTCATAGTAGCCCTTGCCTCGCCCCAGGCGTCCGCCGGTCCGGTCGAAGGCCAGCCCTGGCACGAGCGCCAGCGTCGCCAGCCCGGCGATCTCGGCCGGCGGTATGGACGGAGCTTCGGCCGGCGGCGCGGGGATGTCCCAGCGGTCGCGCGGCCAGGCCCGCCAGTCCGGCGCGAGTTCGACGAAGGCAATGTCGCCGCCGTCGATGCGCGGCACGGCTACCCGCTTGCCCGCGGCGAGCGCGGCCTCGACGACCGGGGCGGTATCGATCTCCGACGGCATCGATAGGAAGGCGAGCACGAGCTCCGCTCCCGGCCACGCGGGGTGGGCGCTAGCCCGGGCGGCCGCGTCGGCGCTCGCTACCGCTCGCCGTTCGGGCGTCACGGCCGCGAGGGCGGCCTTGGCCGACTTTCGGAGCGCGGCCTTGAGCGCGGCGACGTCGCGTCGCCCCTCGTCCGGGGCGATCATGCCTGTCCGGTAGTCGCCGCGTCGCGGTCGTGCCGGTCTATGTCCTGGGCGTCCCAGGGATAGCAGACCCACTTATCCTCGATGTCGAGGCCGGATAGGTAGAGCTTGACCTCGGGCGGCATGGCGCCGCGCTTCTCCTTGAGCTTGTTGTGCAGTACTGCCACGGCCACCGACTCGGGATGATGGGATAGGAGCTCGCGCACGCAGTACTCGAGGGTGACGCGGGAGTCGTCGACCTCGTCGACGAGCAGGATGCGCTTACCCTTGAGCTGGCGCTCGGCTTCCTCGATCCACTGCACCTTGCGCGGGTTGTCCGTCGGCTGGTTATCCTGGTCGTAGTAGGCGATGCCGACGGCGAGGATGGGCTTATTGATGAAGGTACGCAACATGCGGGCCGGGATGAAGCCGCCCGAGCCTATGGCGACGATGATGTCCGTCTCGTATCCAGCCGCCAGGACGCGATCCGCTAGGTCGCGTACCGTGCGGTGGATGGCCTGGTAGGTGAATCGGTACTTGTCCATGTCCGATCATACGCCCGTCAAGCGGTCGGGCGCAAGATAGTCATGACGAGGGCGTATCGAGCTCCACCAAGGAACTGCTGGAGCTAGAAGCCTCGGCCGCCTCGGCCGCGCCATGCTGTGCCGCTACCGCCCAGCCCCGTCCGATCGCCGTTCCAGCGCGAGGTGCACCGCGCCGTAGGCCCCGTCGTAGACGCCGGCGCGGTAGTTTTTAAGTATGTTGCCGCAGTACATCTCCAGGAGGTCGTCCTCCTCGACAAGGAGCCTGAGCGCCTGCCTGAGGCTGGCGTCCGACTCGGTCTCGAGCGTACCGTCGCCGAGCTCCGAGCCGCGTATGGCGCCCCAGACCTCGTGACGGCCGACGTGTTGGATGAACAGCTTGGGCACCGGGTAGACCGACAGCTCGCTCGGCTTGGTGATCATCAGGTCGACGACGCGCATCAGGATGTTCGTGGTATAGACGGCCGCGAAGAAGTTGTCGTGCAGGAAGACATGCACGCCCTTGACCGGAGCTGTCCTCGCCTCCTCCGCGAAGGCCTTGGTGCCCACCCAGTCGCCGTGCATCTCGTACGGAATGCCGTCCCGGTCGAGCCAGCCCTTGAGCTCGGCCCAGCGCCCCGCGTGGTCGCCCATGTTTATGAGTAGCGATACCTTGCCGGCCTCGATGGCGCCCTTGCAGGCGTGGGCTATATCGGCGAACCGCCTGGCCTGGGCTCCGGCGCCGCCCATCGTCAGGAGGAAGCGCCTGGTCCCGCGGTCCTTGAGGCGCCTGAGCCTCGCGGCGCAGTCCTCCTCGACGCCCGAGACTATCTCGTGGTCGACGTAGTGGCCGACGCAGCGTATGTCGCCCTTCGGCAGAGCATGGAACAGCTCCTCGCCGCCGCCCATGTCACGCAGCGTGCGGTAGCCCATGTACAGCGATGGCGCCTGGACCGTATGCACGGCGCCCTCGACCAGATGGAACGCGAGCGGGTAGTTGTCCGGTATCAGCGCGACGACGCCCTTCATGCCGGCGCGGACGGCGGCCTGGCCGGTCCAGGGGTGGGTCGACATGAAGGGCATGTCCTTGGGCAGGTCGCGCAGGATAGGCTCGAACAGAGTCGAGAGCGCCCGGTCCCGCGCCGTGTACGACAAACGCCTGGCCGCGCTCGAGGTGATGCGATCCCAGACGTAGCGGTCGAACAGCCTGGAGCGTTGCGACAGCCTGGAGCCGAGGTTGTACAGGTCCTCGAGGTACTTGATGGTCTTGCTCGCGGCGCTGTCCGGGAAGGACATCAGGTCGAGCCAGTATGGCGTCAGGCCCATCGATCGCGCGGCCGAGGCTATGGCCAGGCCGATGCGGTAGTGGCCGAAGCCCATGCGTATGGTGCCGAGCGCTATGCCCTTTCCGGGGTCGGGCGGGACGACGGTCGCGCCGGGCTTCGCTTCCTCGAGCTTCATCACGCCGAACGCCTCGTAGGCGCCAGGCATCGGCTCGGCGCTCAGTCGGGGATAGACGGCCGGGTCGAACGAGAAGCGCCTGGCCATCGACTTGAGCGATCGGTCGGCCTTCCTGAGCGCGCGCTTGGGTAGCTCGTTTCCGAAGATCATCGTCTCGTTCATGCGAACCTCCGTGCATCATCCACTACCTCGACTATATACGCGCCGAGCCGTTTGGCAAGCCTGCCTGTTGTCTACCCGGAGGGCTTGCATAAATATACAGAAGAGTTGTATAAAAATGCGACCTTGACGAATGAGCGATTATAGCGATAGGTAGAAACATCTATTTTTGGAGGCACCATGCGCAAACGGAACATCGTGGCGGCGGCCGTAGTCGCCCTCGTCCTCGCGTCGTGCGGCGGCGAGAAGCAGGCCGACGTCATCAAGGTCGGCTGGTTCGGAGCCCTCACCGGCGACCAAGCGGTCTGGGGCAACAACGAATTCAACACGGTCAAGATGCTCTTCGAGGAGATCAACGCCGCCGGCGGCGTGACGGTGGGCGGTAAGGCCTACACGCTCGAGGCCGTGGGCTACGACAACAAGGGCGACGCTCAGGAAGCGGTGAACGTGGTTAGGCGCCTGACCAGCCAGGATAAGGTCGTGGCTATCCTCGGCCCGAACGCCTCCGGCAACGCCATTCCGATAGCGCCAATCCTCGAGAGCGCCAAGGTACCGGACATCGCCACCGTCGCGACTAACCCGAAGGTCACGGTGCTCGACGGCAAGGTCAAGCCGTATAACTTCCGCGTCTGCTTCATCGACCCCTACCAGGGCGCTGTCGCGGCCGGCTACGCGTTCGACGTGCTCGGCGCCCGCAAGGCCGCGGTGCTCTACGATGTGTCCGACGACTACTCGCAGGGCCTCCGCGAGTTTTTTATCCAGAATTTTGAGAAGAAGGGCGGCACGATCGTAGCCGACGAGTCGTTCAAGTCCGGCGACGTCGACTTCAGGCCCCAGCTGTCCAAGATCAAGGCCCAGAACCCTGACATCATCTTCATGCCCTACTTCTTCAAGGAGGTCGCGCTGTCCGCCAACCAGGCGCGCGAGCTCGGCATCACACAGGTACTGATGGGCGGCGACGGCTGGCCGAGCGACCAGCTGATCAGCATGGGCGGCGCAGCCGTCGAAGGTTGCTACTTCGTCAACCACCTCGACTACGAGGACCCGGACGTGGCCGACTACAAGGCCCGCTACCTCAAGAAGTACGGCATCGAGACCGAGCTGAACGGCTACCTGGTCCACGACGCGGTGGTGCTCCTCGTCGACGCCCTGAAGCGCGCCGGCGAGCCCTCGGGCGAGGCGATAGCCAAGGCCCTCGAGAGCGCCGACGTCAAGGGCATCACCGGGCGGATCAAGATCAGCCCGCAGACCCATAACCCCGAGGGCAAGGACGCCGCCATCATCAAGATCGTCGGCGGCAAGTACATCTTCCAGCAGAAATACGCCGCGGAGTGATCCGGGGTGAGCATTTCTGAACAATCACTGAATGCAGACCGGAGGGAGCGCCCGCTCAGGCGGGGGCTCCCTCCTTGACGAATCGGGGGGCCTCGGCCGCCCTATCCCCAGCGGCGGCCCCCGTCGCCTGAAACCCGGAGCGCTTATGGCTCAGTTCCTGCAGCAGATGGTCAACGGCCTCTCCATCGGTAGCGTCTACGCGCTGATGGCCGTCGGCTACTCGCTCGTGTACTCCATCATGAATTTCTCGAACTTCGCGCACGGCGGCGTCATCATGTTCGGGGCTTACTTCGGCTTCTTCGCGATGACGCTACTCAAGTTGCCCTTCGTCGCGTCGTTCGCTCTGGCCTTCGTCGGTACGTCAGTCCTGGCGGTCGTCATCGAGCGCGTCGCCTACAAGCCGTTGCGCGAGCGTAGCGCGCCCTTCCTGTACTTTATCATCTCGGCGATGGGCGCCTCGATCTTCCTCGAGAATATCATCATAGCGACGATAGGCCCGACCTTCCGCACCTACCCGGACGTTTTCGGCCGTTCGTCCATATCGCTCGGCTCGGTGTCCATAGGGCGGCTCGACCTGATCATGTTCGTCATCTCGGCCGTCTGCCTGACCGGCCTCGTACTCTTCATCGACAAGACCAAGATGGGCCGCGCCATACAGGCGTCGGCTTACAACATGAAGGCCGCCGCCCTGATGGGCGTGAACACCGACCGCGTCGTGATGATCGTATTCGCGCTCGGCGGCTTGCTCGCCGGCATCGCGGGCGTGTTCTTCGGCATGAAGTACACCGTCTATCCGCAGATAGGCAACATAACGACCAAGTCGTTCGTCGCAGCGGTGTTCGGCGGCCTCGGATCGCTGCCGGGCGCCGTGCTCGGCTCGGTGCTGCTCGGCATCATCGAGACCCTGGTCGCCGGCTACCTGTCCAGCCAGTTCCGCGACCTGATAGCGTTCGTCATCCTGATCGGCGTCCTCGTGTTCCGGCCTACCGGCATCATGGGCAAGACCACCGAAGACAAGGCGTAGGGGGCCGCATGGACGCGTATATCGAAGGCATCCTGATGCTCTCGGGCATCAACCTCATAGCCGTGCTAGGCCTGAGCCTGCTCACGGGCTTCGCGGGGCTGTTCTCGTTCGGCCACGCCGGCTTCATGGCGATAGGCGCCTACTCGGCGGCCATCTGCACCAAGCTGCTCGGGCTGCCGTTCTTCGCGGGCATCGCGGCGGCGGCGGCGGTAGCGGCCGGCGTCAGCTGGCTGATAGGCCGAGCCACGCTCAAGCTCAAGGGCGACTATTTCTGCATAGCGACGCTCGGCTTCGGCGAGGCCATACGGCTCATCCTCGACAATTTCCAGGGGCTCGGCGGCGCGCGCGGCTGGCCCGGCATCCCGCCGCACACCACCCTGCTCAACATCCTGATACTCGACGTGATCGGCGTTGTGCTATTGGCCAACCTCGTGCGCTCGCGGCACGGCCGCAACATGATAGCCGTACGCGAGGAGGAGCTCGCGGCCAAGGTGGCCGGCATCGACACGTTCCGCTACAAGATGCTGGCGCTCGTCATCAGCGCCGCGTACGCGGGCGTAGCCGGGGCCCTGCTCGGCCACTACATGACCTTCATCCAGCCCAAGATGTTCAGCATGGTCAAGTCGACCGAGCTGACCATCATCGTCATCTTCGGCGGCCTCGGCTCGATCTCCGGCTCCGTGCTCGGGGCCGTGGTGCTCACCTTCCTGCCCGAGCTACTGCGCGCGGTCGACAAGTGGCGCCTGGTCGTCTACGGCCTTGCGGTCATCGGCATCATGATAGGCAGGCCGCGCGGCCTGATGGGCGGCTTCGAGCTCACGCCGAAGTCCATCAGGGCGCATTTCGCTCGCCGTCGGGAGGAGCGCGCCATCAAGGCGGGCCAGGCGGCGGAGGACGAGGCGTTCTCCGGCGGCGAAGACGGAAAGGGCGGGCTATGAGCGACATACTCCGGGTCCGCGGACTGACCAAGCGCTTCGGCGGGCTCGCGGCCGTCAACGAGGTGGACTTCGACGTGCGGGAGGGAGGCATCTCCGGCCTCATCGGGCCGAACGGCGCCGGCAAGACCACGATCTTCAACCTGATCACCGGCGTCTACAAGGTCAGCTCCGGCACCGTCTCCTTCGGCGGCCAGGACATCACCGACCTCGAGCCTCACCGCGTCGCCGGGCTCGGCGTCACGCGTACCTTCCAGAACATCAGGCTGTTCAAGAACCTGAGCGTCTTCGAGAACGTGCTGACCGCCTGCCACGCGTCCGCGAGCTACGGGCTAGCCGACTCGCTGCTGCGGCTGCCTCGCTTCAGGCGCGAGGAGAAGGCGATCAAGGACAAGGCCGACGGACTCCTCGAGATACTCGGCCTGGCCGACCGCAAGGACGCCATCGCCAACGGGCTGCCGTACGGCCTGCAGCGCCGGCTCGAGATAACCCGGGCGCTAGCGCTCGACCCGAGGCTGCTCCTCCTGGACGAGCCGGCGGCCGGCATGAACCCCGACGAGACCGAGCAGCTCATGCGGCTCATCGGCGAGATCCGCGACCGTTTCAAGCTGTCGGTGCTGGTCATCGAACACCACATGGACCTCGTCATGGGCCTCTGCGAGCACATCGTCGTGCTCAACTTCGGGCAGAAGCTGGCGGACGGTGCTCCGGACGCGATACGCGGCGACAAGCGCGTCGTCGAGGCCTACCTGGGCGGAGGAGACCAGTAACATGCTCAACGTAGAGAATCTCCACGTCGCCTACGGCGGCATCAGGGCCCTCAAGGGCGTATCGCTCCGGGTCGACGAGGGCGAGATAGTCACGATAATCGGCGCCAACGGGGCGGGCAAGTCGACGCTCCTGAACGCTATATCCGGCTTCCTCAAGCCGACCTCGGGCTACGTGGCGTTCAGGGGCAAGCCCCTGTCGCGCCGCCCCGACCTGATCGTGCGGGACGGCATCTGCCACGTGCCAGAGGGCCGGCTCGTATTCGCCAACCTGTCGGTCGAGAGCAACCTGGCGATGGGCGCCTACCTGCGCAACGACAAGAAGGCGATAGCCGCGGACCTCGAGCGGGTATACTCGCTGTTCCCGAGGCTCGCCGAGCGCGCCAAGCAGTCGGCCGGCACGCTGTCAGGCGGGGAACAGCAGATGCTCGCGATGGGCCGCGCCCTGATGACCGACGGCCAGCTCGTGCTGATGGACGAGCCGTCGCTCGGGCTCGCGCCCCTGCTCGTGCGGACCGTCTTCGAGATCATCGGGGAGATCCACAAGCTCGGCAAGACCATCCTGCTCGTCGAGCAGAACGCCTTCAAGGCGCTCGCGGTAGCCGACCGGGCCTACGTGCTCGAGCAGGGCCGCATCGTCAAGGAAGGCAAGGCCAGCGAAATAGCCGCCGACCCGGCCGTGCGCGACTCCTACCTGGGAGCGGAGAGCAAGGCGGGGGGCTGATAGTCGCTACTAGATGATATCAGCACAAGGATGATCGGTAAATATAAGGGCGACCTGAACGGGTCGCCCTTATTCATTTTTCTGTACAGGATTTATAACTGATTGCCGTTTATGTCGTACTGTACCGCGCTGAAGGAAAGCCGTTCCCAGAAACGGTCAGCCAATACGAGGATATCATCGGTTACATCACTCGTTTTGTTGTCATACAACTCCAGTATGCCATCAAGATTCCAGGTTAGTGTGAACGTCACCGAGGCCGTTTCGGGTAGAATCGTTATACCATCCCATGGTACCTTGGTAAAAATGTTGTTGCCTAATATGCCCATTCCCGGAGTATCCTTATAATCGAGGATGTCGTATGTCTCGGGCACACCGTCTATACCAGGAGCATACACTTTGTATTCTGTTCCGGTAAAATTGAAGACTTCCAAAGCCATCTCATTCCCTGACGCATCCTTTGGGTACAACTCGCTCAAGCTGAACTGGAAAATCGAATTATTGCTATCGACAATCTTTTTCGTGTAGAAGGTGTTCCCTCCCGGGGTGACGGTCGAGGTTCCATCGTATTTGAATGGTACATCGGTCGCGACGTAGTTCTCATAGCCTTCCGGTAAATCTACTACGATGACGGGGCTGGATTCCGCGAACACATCGGGGGTGGAGCTCATGCCCATGACCCCAGGCCCCGAGAAGAAGAAAATCATGAAGTCACTATAGGTTCCCGCCTTTATCTCTCCTTCGGGTGTAGCTGCCAAAGGGGTGGTAAAGTCTCCATATTGCATTATCCAAGTATTGTTTTCCTCATCGAACTGATGAAATGGCACTGGATGAATGTACTCATTAACGTTGGCCAATTCGACTGCTTGTAGGGCAACCTTGAATGTAGATGGTGTTAAACTACAGATTTTATTTCCGATGCTTGTATATTCATAATAAGAAGATACGAACGATGGAGGAGCTGCATCCCTTTCAGCGCTTGATCGAAGGAGTGCTCTAGGGGCGGATGTCCCCGACCATTGAATTTTTGCGCTTATTGTTTGATTGGGAGATTCCTCGTCTAAAGGTTCTTGACAAGAGGATAACGCCACGGTAGAAGCAAGTAGTAGCATCGCAGTCAACATTGTAAGTCTCAGCTTCTTCATTCTCATTCCCTTTATTCACTCGTGATAAAAATAAAACTCATCTTTATAACCAGTCTAGAGTATAGGAATGATTAGTCAAGTTCTTTATGCAACTTGTCGGTTTCAAGCCTATCGTCGATCTGGATCATTAGAAGGCACGACCATCCGTTAGGGCTATTTCGATGGCCTTGAGTATGACCTTGCTCGAGTAGGTGGCGCCGGCCACGACGTCGACGTCGAGGCTCTGGGCCGCGACGACCTCGTCGACGATGGCCTCGGCCGGCCTGCCCTTGCCGCAGTCGTGCCTAAGGATCGTCACGGCCGTCAGCGACCCGCCGGCCAGCGTCGCCTCCACCTCCGCCTTGACGATGCCGCCGTCGTAGTAGCCGCGGTAGGCGCCGTCCGGCAGGCCGGAGAACGGGGGCGTCGTTACCCGTATGTCGGGTAGCGCGCACGAACCGAGCGTCGCGACGGCGAGCGCGACCAGCGCGGCCGCCGATGTAATCGCACGGCGCGCGCTCATAGCGACGCCTTCCGCACTGCCTCGACGAAGGCCTCGACGGCGTCGTCGTCGATGGTCGACGAGTCGCCCTCGGTCTTCATGATAGCCTTGATGATCCAGCGCTCGGGAAGCGACAGGCGCTTCCAGCGTATCTCGCCGCCTAGCTTCGCCACCGCGACGGCCACGGCGCATAGCCCGGGCAGGGCGGTCTCGACGGCGAGCGCGTCCTTGGCCGAGCCGATCTCGAACAGCGCGACCTTCTTGGACGCTAGCTCGGCCTCGCGGGCCTTGGCCCACGTTACCGCGGACTTGCGCAGCGAGCCGGCGTAGGTCGACGCGCCTATGACGACCGTGCCGTAGGCCGATAGGTCGACCCGCCCGGCCTCGGGGCCGTCCAGGTCGACGATATCGGCCCCTCCGAGGCCCCCGGCTATGCGGGCGGCCATGTCTCTCGTCGCGCCCCTCTTGGTGGCGTACGCGATCAACGTCTTCATACTGGACTCCTTCCGGGCTCCCCGTTCGGGCGGGCCCCTTCGATCAATATGCGCCAGGTTCGCCCCGATCGGGCGACGATGGCCTCGGCCGCGGACTTCCTGTCCGAGCCGGATCTGCCGTTTATGAACAGCGCTACCTCGCCCTGGAGATAGGCGAACATGATCTCCAGCGACGGCGCGAACGCGTCGGCCATTCCCGACAACCCGGCGTCCTCGAGCTGGGCGTTCGTCTCCGCGAGGAAGCCCTCCTGCGCGCGCCGTATCGCCGCGAGCGCCTCGCCCTCCGGCTCGCCCTCGAGCGCGTCGAACCAGAGGAGCCGATACATGCCCTCTCGCTCGGTCGCGAAGGCGAGCATGCCGCGGGCCAGGGCCTCGCCATAGTTCTCGCCGGGTCCGCGGTTCCGTACGCTCTCGAAGCAGGCCTTGGCGTACTCCTCGATGCCTACCGTGTAGGCCAGCCAGAGCAGGTCGGCAAGGCCGCGCGGCGCGTAGTTGTAGACGTTGACGTGCGAGCACCCGGCGTCCTTGGCTATCCCGCGCAGGCTAAGGCCATGCGCGCCCCTTCGTGAATCGATCGCCTTGAGCGTCGCCGCCGTCAGGCGGTCTTTCATTGATTCGTTCATTACCACTGGTAACTTACCAATGGTAATGCTCTCTGTCAAGTGCTACGCTACGAAGCTAGTCGAAGCGCTCGAGCGCCGCTCCCGCGATCCTCGAGTTCTTGACTTTTTTCCCCGCTTTAC
>JAKQKE010000075.1 GCA_029560805.1 Spirochaetota bacterium | reverse complement strand
GTGCCGTCGATCAGCCATCCCGCCCAGTCTGGCAAGGCCTTCAGGATAGTGCCCTTGCCGCCGAAAGCCGATGGCGAGAAGAGCCTGTACCCCTTCGATGCGTGCGGTATCTACTCCAGGGAGAAATTCATGCTGCTCGGCGGCTTCGACTGGACCATCGGGAACCCGTACTGGCAGAAGCTGGATTTCGGCATGCGGGCCTGGCTCTGGGGCGAGACCATCCGCTACGCCCAGGCGCTCCGGCTGAACTACGACGGCGCGCCGTCGGCCGAGGACACGACGCCGGACGCCGACTACGGCCGGTTCTGGCTCAAGAACCTGGCTCCGATCCTGCGTGGCGACGCGGCCGCGCTGCCGGGTACCAGGATGCTCAGCTATCTGTTCCGCTCGATGAAGAGCCCGACGCAGGCCTTGAGCGATTTCAAGGCCGCGAAGGCTTGGGTCGAGGCCTGCGCCTATCGTTTCAAGTCCGACGCGACGAGGTTGGCCGACCTCTGGGATCCCCTGTCATGACTCCTCGTCCGGCTAATCCGCCGTCCGGGAGTCAGAAGGTAGGCGTCGTCGTGCAGATGCGGCTCGACTCCAGCCGCCTGCCACGCAAGGCGCTACTCCCGCTCGGCGACACGAGCCTCGCCGGCGCCGTCCTGCGCCGGCTGCGAGGCGTTCGAGCCGACGTGCGCGTGCTGGCCACCGACGATGCGGGCGCCGAGGCCCTGGCTCCCGTCGCCCAGGAGAATGGTTTCTCCGTGTTCGCCGGCCCCAAGGAGGACGTACTCGGCCGCTACGCCATGGTCGTGCGAGCGTACGGCCTCGGTCGCGTCGTACGGGCGACCGGGGACAATCCCTTCGTGTCGGCGATGCTCGCCGACGTAGCTCAGGACGCGGCCAGTGCCTACGGCGCCGATTATGTCGGGCTCGTCGGCATGCCGACCGGCATGGGCGTCGAGGTGGTCGACGCGTGCGCCCTGCTCGAGGCGGCGGCGGAGGCCGACTCCGCCTACGACCGCGAACACGTCTGCCCCTTCCTGTACTGCCGCCCCGAGCGCTTCAAGTCGATCAGGCCGGAATGTCCGCCTTCGTACCGCCTGCCAGAGGCGCGGGTCACGGTCGACACGGCCGAGGACTACGAGCGGGCCGTCGCCATAGTCCGCGAGCTAGGGAACGAACCGAGCGACGAAGCCGTTATAGCGTGGCTTCTCTCGCGCCGAGAGGGTAGGTAGTCGCCATGGTAGAGATACTCCTCGTACCGTCGGTTCGCCGAGGCAACGGTTCCGGCCACCTGGTGCGCTGTTTCTCGCTGGCGGCGGCACTGGGACCGAAGGCAGCCGTCTACCTGGCCGACGAGCCCGGCCCGGGCTCGTGGAGCGCCGACGAGCTCAGGCTGGCCTATCCGCGCGAGACCGCGTCCACGAGGATCATCGGCGCCATCCGCTCCGACGCGCGCTTCAGGCTCGTCGTGCTGGACCGGCGCCGTACGAACCAGGACGAGCTGGAGCGATGGATAGGCATCGGGGCCGTCGCCGCTATCGACGAGGGCGGCCCGGCGCGCGGGTCGGCCCACTACCTCGTCGACATCCTGCCGAGGATAGCCGGGGCCACGAGAGGGCGGGGCGTCGACGCGGCCAACCTGGCGTCGCTCGGCTTCCTGGCCCTGCCCGTGGCGCGCAGAGAGCCGCCGACCCGCGCCGGCCGCGTGCTCGTCAGCTTCGGAGGAGAGGATCCGGCCGGATTGGCGGACGCGTTCCTCTCGGCGGCCCTGAGCAGCGGGCTGGTAACGCCCCAGGCAGTCAGCGTCGTTTCCGGCGCCCTGTCCGGAGCCGCGGCGGAGTACGAGGGCGTGACCGCCCTCGGCCCGGTCCAGAATCTCAAGGAGAAGCTCCGGTCCTACGACCTTGTCGTTACGCAGTTCGGCCTGACCGCATTCGAGGCGGCCTGGGCCGGCTGCGCGGTGCTGCTCCTCAACCCGAGCGACGAACACGAACGGCTCGGCAGGGCCGTCGGGTTCGCGAGCCTCGGCGTCGGCCGCCCGAACCCACGCCGCCTGAGCGCCGCTTTCTCCGACATCGGCGGCCTCGCGGCGGCGTCGGCCGCGGCGGCGCCTCCGGAGCGGCTCGACCTGGCCGCGAAGCTCGCCGAGCTGAGGCCCCATCACGCGGGGGAATGCCCCGTCTGCGGCCGGCGCCTCGGCGAGGCGATCTATCGCTCGGAGCGCAAGACCTACCTGCGCTGCCCGGACTGCGGGCTGGTCAGGATGACGCATTTCTTCCCGCGGGATAACCCGTACGCCGAACGGGCCTATTTCTTCGATGAATACAAGGCCCAGTACGGCCGCACCTATATCGACGATATCCCGAGCATCCGTACGGCCTGTTCCAAGCGTCTGGCGGTGATCGAGTCCATGCTACCGGCCGGCCACGAGGGGCAGGGCGTACTCGACGTGGGCTGCGCCTATGGCGCCTTCGTGGCCGAGGCCCAGGCGAGGGGCTGGAACGCGGTCGGCTCGGACCTGGCGCCCGACGCCGTCGAGTACGTCAAGAGCACCTGGAAGATCCCTGCCTTCGTCGGCGACTTCGCCGCCCCGGCAGCCGACGGCCTCTATCCCCGGAACCTCGCCTGCCTGTCCATGTGGTACGTCATCGAGCACTTCGACGAGCTGGGCCGGGTGCTCCGGCGGGTAGCCTCGCTCCTGCGGCCAGGCGGCGTGTTCGCCTTCTCGACGCCGTCCGGCGAGGGGATCTCGGCCAAGCGCGACGCCCGCCGATTCTACGAGCGATCGCCGGACGACCACTACACCGTCTGGAGCCCGTCCACGGCGCCCGGGATTCTCAAGCGCTTCGGTTTCGATGTACAACGTATCGTCGTCACCGGCCACCATCCTGAGCGCTTCCCCGGCGTACCCGCCGAGGCGGATTCGCTGCGCTACGGGGCCGCTATGACTGTATCGAGACTGTTGGGGCTCGGCGACACCTTCGAGTGCTACGCCGTCTATCGCGGCAGGGTAGAGGAACGGGTCGCCCGGCGATCCGCGGAGCGAACATGAGATCCATATTGATCTTGGGAGCAGGCTTCATGCAGGGGCCGGCCATCCGGATAGCCAAGGCCAAGGGCTACAGAGTCTACGCGGCCGACGCCGACCCGAACGCGACCCATGTCGGCTCGGTCGACGAGTTCCTGCGCGTCGACCTCAAGGACAAGGAAGGCCTCGCGACCGCGGCCGAGGGAATTCCCGACCTCGCTGGAGTCTTCACCGCCGGCACCGACTTCTCCGCCTCGGTAGCCTACGTCGCCGAGCGGCTCGGCCTGCCCGGCATCCCCTACGAGGCGGCCCTCGACGCATCCGATAAGGCCAGGATGCGTTCGAGGCTCCGGGCGGCCGGCGTGCCGGTGCCCGATTACGCCTTCGGCGGCTCGGAGGACGACCCGGTGGCCTTGGCCGAGGCGGTCGGCTCCTGGCCGGTCGTCGTCAAGCCGGTCGATAACATGGGCGGCCGTGGCTGCCGTCTGGCTCGATCCGTCTCGGAGTTGCGCGACGCCTGGGCCGACGCCGTCTCGCATTCTCGCACCGGGCGCGCCATCGTCGAGGCCTACCTCGACGGCCCCGAGTTCAGTATCGATGCCATCGTGCGTGACGGCATCGTCTCTCTGCGCGGCGTCGCCGATCGCGTCGTCGTCTTCGAGCCGTACTTCGTCGAGATGGGGCATACGATGCCCACGGCCTACGGCGAGGAAGTGACGGGCGAGGTGGTCGCCGTCTTCGAGGCGGGCGTCGCGGCTCTCGGTATCCGGAACGGCGCGGCCAAGGGCGACATGAAGTACACGAGGCGCGGCGCTTTCGTCGGCGAGATTGCCGCGAGGCTGTCCGGCGGCTATATGTCAGGCTGGACCTATCCGTACTCGAGCGGACTCGAGCCGACGGCCGAGGCCATCGACATCGCCTGCGGCGTCGTGCCGGCCGAGCCCGGGACGCCACTCGGCCTGAGCTGCTCGGAGCGCGCCTGGATATCGATACCTGGCCGCGTTGCCGAGATCAGGGGCCTGGCCGCAGCCGAGGCGATGCCCGGCGTCAGGCATGTCTTCCCGAGGGCCTCCGCAGGCGACCGCGTGGTCTTCCCGTCCAATAATGTTCAGAAATGCGGCAACGTCATAGCGGTCGGCGGCTCAGTCGCCGAGGCCGACGCTTACGCCGAGGCGGCCGCCAGGTCCATCCTGATACGGCTCGAGCCCGATGACGCGGCCACCGCCGACTTCCTGCGAGGGAATGGCTCGCTCCTCGGCCCCGACGGCTCCGTCTGGCCACCCCTGGCCTTCGGCGGCGTATCGGCGATGACCGAGTCGTCGCTCCATAAGCTGCCCGGCATGGTCAGGCTGAACGAGACGGGCGGATCGGTCTTGATAGCGCCCCTGCGCGGCATAGAGGCCGAGAGCGCCCGGGACTGGCAGGGTCGCTCGATATCCGAGGCGCTCGAGGCCGTGGCGGAGCTGACCGGCGCCAGGATAGGGCTCGACGGTGACTTGGTGCTCGGCTCGTGTTTCTGGCGGGCTTTCCTACGCGGCGGCTACCAGGGCGGCGCCTGGGCCGTCGAGCGCGCCCGCCTGGGGGACCGAGGATGAGGATGCGCCGCTCGCCACTCGCCGCGCTGCTATTGGCGTTCATGGCGGCCTCGGCGGCCTGGGCGCAAGGTGGCGGCGAGCAGTGGCTCGACATCAAGGAGGTCGCCGCGCGCTGGAAGGCCAGCGTAGCCTACGACCCCCTGACCGGCACCGGGCACGTCCTGCGCGGCACGGACCTCGTACGCTTCAAGCTCGACTATCCGGTCTTCTCCGTCGGCCAGGGAACGGCGCTCAGAGCAACGGCCATCAAGGACGAGGGCATACGGCTAGGCATACGGTCCGACGCGGTCCGGGCTATCGAGTCTTGGTTCGCCGAGCGGGACGCCGAGCGGGCCTCGCATTTCAGCGTGGCGGCCATCCTGATCGACCCCGGACATGGCGGCCGGGATCCCGGCGCCATCGGCGAGTTCGGCTCGGGCAAGGACAGGCTGCGCGTCGCCGAGAAGGACGTCGCTCTCGCCATCGGCCGCGACGTCTACGACCGGCTGGTCGAGCGTTGGCCGGACAAGCGCATCATCATAACGCGCCGCGGAGATACCTTCCCGACTCTGGATGAACGCGTGGAGATGGCCAACGACGTACAGCTCGGCATCAACGAGGCCATCATCTACGTATCGATCCACGCCAACGCGTCGTTCAACAAATCGGCCTCGGGCTTCGAGGTCTGGTACCTCAACCCGGAGTACCGGCGCACGGTCGTCGACCCGATGAAGGCACAGGGCGTCGACGAGCACGTGCTACCGATACTCAACGCGATGCTCGAGGAGGAGTACACGACCGAGAGCGTATTCCTGGCCAAAACCATACTCGGCGGGCTGGCCGGCGTCGTCGGCGAGGTCTCGGCCAACCGCGGACTACGCGCCGAGGAATGGTTCGTCGTCAGGAACGCCAAGATGCCGTCCGTGCTCGTAGAGGTGGGCTTCGTCACCAATGAGGAGGAGGCCAGGCGCCTGAGCGACCCCGGTCACTTGCGTAAGCTGGGCGACGGCATCTATAATGGCATCGTCGAGTTCGTCGACTATTTCGAACACAGGAAAGGCTCGAGCGCCCAGTGAAACCGACTCTCGAACGGATCGTGAAGGTTGCCCGCCAAGCGATGAATGTGGCGCTTAAACCGAGATATTTCTGGCTCGGGGCGCTGGCTTTGGCTCTCGGCGCAAGCGCCATAGCCGGAGCGCTGTCGCCGCCCAGGCAGGCCGCGGTGCTATGGTTTCCCGACGCGCGCGAAGCCGATCCGACCGAAGCGCGTTCGGAGCTACGATATATCGGCGCTCGTAAGGGCGTAGCCGAACAGGCCGCCGAGCTCGTCGAGGAGTTGCTGCTCGGGCCGATGGACGCGAAGGCCAGGCCTATCGCCGTTCCGCAGGTCAGGGTCGAGTCTGCCATCGTCTCGAATAGGACTATCTACCTCGATATATCGGCCGACCTCTTCTTCGGCAAGCCAGCCGGCGATGGAATCTACGCCTCGCCGCCTGTCGAGCCGCGCGTCGCCCTGGAATATATCGACAGGGCCCTACGCTGGAACTTCAGATTCTACGATGTCCGCCTGACGGTACAGGGCCTTGAACCCGAGTGGGAGTCAGTAATCGAGGCCGAAACGGCCTTAAATGCATAAAATAATTGACAAAGGGTAGGGCTTGGCTATAATCAAGTCAAATTGGGTAAAACTGTACGCGCACTATGGAAAGGAGCATTTGAATGAGAAGGTCAGTAGCACTGATCGTCGTCGCTCTGTTGGTCGCGAGCGCATCGGTCGTTTTCGCGGATGAGGCCGTCCTGATAGATTTTTCCCTCCTCGGAGCGGATATAATCGAGGACCCCGTCCAGGCCGGTAAGCTGACGCAGAACCGCGCCACCATGATGGATTTCTCGACGGTCGCGGGCGCGAGCTACACCGAGGAGCAGAAGAAGCAGATGGCCATCTCCCTGGCCATAGAGAACTGGGACGTGATACTCGCCTCGTCCTCCAGGACCGGCATGCGCCAGGCGCTCACGTATACCCGCGAGGCCAAGATCGCCCAGGACGCCAAGCTGTACGCCGGCGCCACCGCCCTCGGCATCCGCGTCAACTTCCCGCTCGAGCCCTTCAACTCCTGGGCCAGGATCCAGCCCCCGTTCGACGTCCCGGCTTTCGAGCCTAAGGCCGATATCGACGATTCGGGCAAGATCACCGAGAAGACCGACGCCCAGGGCGCCGATCCCAAGAACGCCGCGCTGACCCGCTTCGAGGGCAGCTACGACGCCGAGACCAAGATCACCACCGCCCTCGGCATCGTCAAGAACGTCGGCGTGATCAAGTCGATCGCCGTCAACGTGAAGGGCCTGAATTTCCCGCACGGCCTGTCGGTCATCCTCAAGGATAACGACGGCGTCGAGCACGTCATGTTCATGGGCTACCTGAACTTCGACGGCTGGCGCGAGCTGCGCTGGGACAATCCCCAGTACATCACCGACGTACGCAACCGCGAGCTCAGGATCGACCCGCTCTATCCGCGCTCGACCCCGTTCGTCAAGTTCGCCGGCTTCCTGATCTCCAGGGACGCGGCCGCGATCGGCGGCGACTTCATCGCCTACGTCAAGGACGTAAAGATCCTGTACGACAAGGCCGTCCTCGAGCCCGTCCGCGACATCGACGACGAGGCCATCTGGGGCATCATCGGCCAGAAGGAAGACGATCGCAAGCGGCTCGAGAGCCAGCGCTTCGGCGCCTCCCAGGTCATGCGCTATCTCGAGCGCATGAAGCAGGAGACGAAGACCGAGTTCACCGGTTCGGGCACCAGCGAATAACCTCAGCGCGCGCAAGCATATACGGCCACCCGCGACAGCGGGTGGCTATTTTTTACTCGCTTGCCCGTCCAGCCATATCGTCGTATCATTGACGGATGGATGCATCCGAACCCATACAGAGCCGGGCGTCGCTCGAGCGAGCGTATAAGTCCAACGCGAAGGATATCGGCGCTATCCTGAACGAGATGGTCGCCAGGATACAGGGCGCCCTCGACGCCGTAGGCTTGTTCCCCGCCTACAAGCACAGGGTCAAGTCGTTCCAGAGCTACTTCGCCAAGAAGATCAAGTTCACGCGCGACGCCGTAACGAACGGCGCGCCCCCGCTTCCGATAACGGACCTGATAGCCGTCCGCATCATCTGCCCGTTCATCGGCGACCTCGAGCGCGTAGAGAAGGCGCTATCGGAGCGCTTCGTCGTGCGCGAGGTCGAGCGCAAGGGCTCGGAGCGGTCCTTCAAGGAATTCGGCTACGAGTCGACCCACCTGCTGCTCGAGATACCCGAGGACGTGCTCGCAGGCAATACGTTCATCGACCCGTCGGTCTGCGAGGTGCAGATCCGCACGATACTCCAGGACGCCTGGGCCGAGGTCGAGCACGAGCTGGTCTACAAGGCCGAGTTCACGCCGTTCGACGATCCGATGAAGCGCAAGCTGGCCGCGCTCAACGCCAACCTGACCCTGTCGGACATGCTGTTCCAGGAGATACGCGACTATCAGCACCAGCTGACCAATGAGCTGGCCAAGCGCCGCGTGGCGTTCTTCAAGAAGATCGAGGACGCTATCGACAAGGACCTGTATACAAACTTCAAGGAGACGCCGAGGAGCGCCTCCGAGGAGCCCAAGCAGCCGTCCTGGCTCGGCCCATGGAAATCGCTCGACGACCTCCTGCTCGAGGCGCTCAGCGCGCATAACCGGGCCGACTACATACGCGCCATCGACATCTACTCGCATATACTGGCGCTGAACCCCAAGCCGGAGATACGCGCCCTGATCTACAAGCACCGGGGCATGGCCTTCTTCGCCGAGAGCCGCTACGACGAGGCCCTCGAGGACTTCACCGCCACCCTCGAGCTCGACGGCAAGTGCTATAAGGCGGCCTACTACCGGGGCGTCGTCCACAGCGTCAAGCAGAACTACTCGGCGGCCATCGACGATTTCAACGACGCGGTCGCGATACACCCGTACCATTTCTACTCGACCTATAGGCGGGCCCAGGCCTACTACCACGTCGAGGACTACCCGAAGGCCCTGGCAGACTGCGACGCGGCGCTGGAGCTGGAGCCGGAGAACGAGTCGCTGAAGAAGCTGAAGCGTATGGTGCTCAAGAAGCTGAAGATGTAAAAACCGCCCGCGATAGCGGGCGGCCGTACATCCCCTGGGAGAATTGAACTCCCGTTGCCGGGATGAAAACCCGGTGTCCTAACCACTAGACGAAGGGGACGTGCTCGTCGGAGCGACGGTACCTTAGCAGGAAATCCGCGCCCGTGTCAATCGACGGCTTTTCCCGACGGCCGGCCGCGGCCCTTCGATCCGCCTTGAAATAGCGTTATCGCTACGGTACGATTATCCATCATATATTCAAGGAGGATCTATGAAGCTGAAAGTAACCGTCATCGCGCTCGTGTTGCTGATCGCGGTGGCGGTGCCGATGACCTTCGCCACCGGCGTCGGCGCGGCTTTCGGACTGCCGTTCGGCGGCGGGCTCCCGGGCTCCAACGTGATGCTGTCGCTCAAGGTGTCCCAGATACCGTTCTTGATGGGGCTCGGCTTCAACATCAGCGAGACGAACTTCGCCTTCGGGTTGACTGGCGACTGGTGGGTCGCGAACGCCAATCTCTTCTCGTTCATCAACTACTACCTCGGGCCGGGCTTCTACCTCGGCTTCGGCAACCACGACTTCCTGCTCGGTGGCCGTTTCCCGGTGGGCCTGAACGTCTTCCCGATCAAGAACCTCGAACTGTTCCTCGAGATCGCCCCGACCCTCGCCGTCGGTATTGGCGACAGCATCTCCTTCCCGAACTGGGGTTTCCAGAGCGCCTTCGGCCTCCGTTTCTGGTTCTAATAGACTCGGTCACGGCCAAGCCGCCTGTAATGGGCGGCTTTCTTTTTAGAGATATAGACGAAATATATGAAAAACTATATATTAAGCAGGCATCAAGAAGGAGGGACCATGACCGAGCACCTGACCCTGGCGATGTTTAAGGAACGCGTCTTCGACTACGAGAACGAGAAGGAATGGAAGTATCGTGGGGAGCTACCGGCTATCATAGACTTTTATGCCGACTGGTGCGGCCCCTGCAAGATGGTCGCGCCGCTACTCGAGAAGCTATCCGGCAAGTACGAGGGCAAGCTTGTGATCTACAAGGTCGACACGGAGGCCGAGCAGGAGCTGGCGTCGATGTTCGGTATCCAGAGCATCCCGACCATCCTGTTCGTCCCGACGGTGGGCCAGCCCCGCGTGTCGATGGGCGCTATCCCGGAGAAGGAGTTCGAGCGCCTCATCAGCGAGCTGCTCCTGCCCGTGGAAGCTCAGGGCTGAACGGAACTTCAAGCGTCTCCATCGTAGCTACCGACTCGGCCACCGCTTCACGCAGGCCGAGTGCCTCGAAGGCCTCGCGCTCGGCGGCGAAATCAGCCTTGAGGATGGGATGTTTCGGCGAGAACAGCACGCAACAGTCCTCGTAGGGCAGGATGGATAGCTCGTAGCTGCCTATAGCCCTGGCCGTCCGTATCGTGTCCTCCTTGTCAGTGCCGACGAGGGGTCTGAGTATCGCGTGATCGGTAAACGAGCCGGTAAAGCGCATATTCTCGGCCGTCTGGCTCGCCACCTGCCCCAGGCTCTCTCCCGAGACGATGGCGTTGAGGCCCCTGGCCTTCGCCACCATGTCAGCGGCGATCATCATGCACGCGCGGAGGTACAGCGTGGTCTTCTCCGCGGGCGCGTCCTTCTTGATGCGTAGCTGCACGTCGGTGAATGACGCGGTGTGTAGCGTCATACCGCCCGAGAAGGAGGCAAGCGTGGCCGCCAGGTCGCGCACCTTCTCCCACGCCTCGCGGGAGGTGTAAGGGTAGGCGTGGAAGTAGAGCGACTCGAGCGAGAGTCCTCGGCACAGCATCCGGTATCCGGCGACTGGCGAGTCGATGCCGCCAGACAGCAGCAGCAGGCCCCGGCCGCCGGACCCGATCGGCAGGCCTCGGACGCCTGGATAGCCGTCCGTGTAGACGTACGCCTTCTCACGTATCTCCACGTACAGGGTCGCCTCGGGAGCTCGCACGTCGACCCGTAGCGACGGGAAGCGTTCGAGGATGTCCGCGCCAAGCCCGCTCGCTATCTCATAGGAGCTGAGCGGGAAGCTCTTGTCAGAGCGCCTCGCCTCGACCTTGAAGGTAGCGGCGCCGCGCGCGACGACGGCGGCCGCCGCCTCGAGGACGGCGGCCCGGACTGCGTCAATATCCTTACTCGTCATGACCGCCCGAGCCCAGCCGTTGACGCCGGGCGTCCGCGCCAAGACGAATTCAGCGAGGCCGGCGTGCTCCTCGGCCACGGTCAGGTAGTAGCGCCCGTCGCGGTGCCGCACCTCGCTATGTATTGACGACAAGCGTCGCTTGAGGTCGTGCTTGAGCCGCTGCTCGAATTCAGTACGGTTGCCTTCCTTGAGCCGTATCTCGCCTATCTTGATCAGGTATAGCGCGTCCATCGCTTCGATACTCCTATGGTCGATAACTTCAGGCTCGCGCGCTCTTAGACGCGGAAGCGGATATAGGCCGACGAGGCGGCCTCCAGGAAGGCGTCTATGTCGGCTTCGCTTGTATCCCTGCCGGACGACACGCGTATCGACGAGAAGGACAGCTCCCGGTCGACGCCCATCGCGTCGAGGCTCCTGCGCTCCTTCTTGGACGACGAACAGGCCGAGCCGGTCGATATGGCGACGCCGGCCTCGTCGAGGAGGCGCGTCATCGTCTCGCCGGCTAGACCGGGGAACGAGAGGCAGGCTATGTAGGGGCTGTAGCGCTCATCGCCGGGCAGCCGCCCCTCGGGTAGCGGCGTCGCGCCCGGTATGGCGCGTAGGCCGTCGAACAGGCGCCGCTCGAGGGCGCGGGCTCGTTCCATGCGCGCCTCGACGGACGCGGCGGCGCGGGCGGCCGCCTCGGCGAAGGCCCAGGCGCCGGCGGTATTATGCGTACCGGGCCTCATGCCGCCTTCCTGGCCGCCCCCGAGGACCAGCGGACTGATAGGCCGGCTCAGGTACAGCGCTCCGACGCCGCGCGGGCCGCCGAGCTTGTGAGCGCTGAAGGCCGCCCCGTCGACTCCGAGCGCGCGAGCGTCGAAGCCGATGGTGCCGAGGGCTTGCACCGCGTCGCAATGGACGAAGGGCCGCCTCGGGCCGGCGGCCGAACGGACAGCCTCGACGATGCGCCCGATCGGCTGGATAGCGCCGGTCTCGTTGCTCACGGCCATCACCGCCACGACGGCCGTATCGGGCCGCAGAGCCTCGGCCACCCGCCCGGGGCTCACGACGCCGTCGCGCTCGGGCCGCACGCGTACCACCCTGACGCCGAGGCTCTCGAGGGCGCGCGCCTGCTCGTAGACCGCCGGATGCTCGAGTTCGGAGATCACCACGGAGCGCTCGCCCTTGCCGACGAGCGTCGATAGGAGCGCTATGGCGTCGGCCTCGCTACCGCCCGAGGTGAACACGACGCTCGAAGGCGCCGCACCTATAGCCGCCCCCAGGCGTTCCCTGGCCGACTCGAGCAGGGCTCTGGCGTCCCGTCCGGCGCCGTGCCGGCTCGAAGGGTTGCCGTAGCGTTCGGTCGCTACGCCGACCGCGGCTTCGAGTATGTCTCGGTAGGGAGGGGCGGTGGCCGCCCAGTCCAGATAGTGCATCGGGCCATGATACATCGGCGCGGACGGGCGCGGCAAGCGCGGACGTCCGCCTGTCCCGGCTCAGGAGAAGCGTCGGTCGGGAATACCACCCGGGACGCCTCCGGCTGCGGCGTAGCCTGCGCGAAGGTACAGCGCGCAGAAGCAGTGGCCGCGCTCGGCCACGTCGTCGCGCGCGTAGGCGCAGGGGCAGATGACCGAGGCGTCGGCTTCGCGCGAACCGTCGGAGTCCCGGCACGGGCATAGGAAGTAGCCGTAACGGTTCCAGTTGACCGTCAGGCCCTCGATCAGGCTACCTACGAAGTCGGCGTCAGGGTTGAGCTCCCAGCCCTGCTTGGCCGCGACCATCGTCGCGAAGCGCTTCGTATCGTCGATGCTCTTAGCGGCCACAGCTAGACTCCCAGAGTCCGCTTCCAGTCGGCCTCGATAAACCCGACAAGGTAGTCCTTAGCGCCGACCGTCGCGAAGGGGAAGGCCACGTCCGCCTTGTAGATGTCCTTGAGCGCCCGCTTCGCCTCGTTCTTGACCTCGATCGGGATGGCGTCCATGTGGATGTAGCGGTACGCGAAGCCGTTCGTCTGCAGGAAGGTCATGGCGCGCTTGCAGAAGCCGCAGGTCGACAGCGCGTACACGGTGATGACCGGCACCTTCCTCGGCCCGTCGACGGCGATATAGCTGAGCGTTTCTAACATGGCTTCGTCCTCCTGGGAACCATAGTACGCCCGGAGCCGCCATTTGGCAAATCGATTGAATAACTGGCCCGATTCGGTATACATTCGCGCTATGCACGACATCGCCCGAACCCGCAATTTCTGCATCATAGCCCATATCGACCACGGCAAGTCGACCCTGGCCGACCGCTTCATCGAGCGGGCCAAGCTCGTCGACCAGCGCAAGATGCAGCAGCAGATGCTCGACAACATGGACATCGAGCGAGAGCGGGGCATCACCATCAAGAGCCAGGCCGTCACCCTGTCGTACGTCGCCAGGGACGGGCTCGAGTACACCCTCAACCTCGTCGACACCCCGGGGCACGTCGACTTCTCGTACGAGGTGTCGCGCGCCATAAGCTCCTGCGAGGGCGCCATACTCCTCGTCGATGCCACCCAGGGCGTCGAGGCCCAGACGCTGTCGAACATGTACATGGCCGTCGAGCACGACCTCGAGATCCTGCCGGTCATCAACAAGATAGACATGCCGGCCGCCGACGTGCCCGAGGCGCGCCGCCAGATAGACCACGACCTCGGCCTGGACGGTGACGAGGCGCTCTGCGTCTCGGCCAAGCTCGGCACCGGCCTCGACGAGCTGTTCGAGGCCATCGTCGCCCGGGTGCCCGCGCCGAGCGGCTCCAAGGACGCCCCCCTGCGCGCCCTGATCTTCGACAGCCACTACGATCCCTATCGCGGCGTCATCGTCCATATGCGCGTGTTCGACGGGTCCATCGTCCCCGGCATGGCGATCCGGCTCATGTACAACGACGCCGAGTACGAGGTCGAGGAGACCGGCCTGTTCAAGATGGGCCTCGTCAAGACCGACGGCCTCGTCGCCGGCGACGTCGGCTACTTCATAGCGGGCATCAAGACGGTCTCCGACGTGCGCGTCGGAGACACGGTGACCGGCGCCTCCGACCCCGTCTCCGAGCCGCTGCCCGGCTTCCGCGAGGTCAAGCCGGTCGTCTACAGCTCCATCTACCCGATGGACACCGCCGACTACGACGAGCTCAAGGTGGCGATGGAGAAGCTCAAGCTCAACGACGCGTCGCTGATCTACGAGAAGGACAACTCCGCCGCCCTCGGCTTCGGCTTCCGCTGCGGCTTCCTCGGCATGCTCCACCTCGAGGTGGTGCAGGAGCGGCTCGAGCGTGAGTACGACCAGGCCATCATCATGACCGCGCCGAGCGTGCGCTACCGGCTGACGATGAGCCACGGCGGGGATACCGTCATCATCGACAACCCGGCCGACTACCCCGACCCGTCCAGGATAGACGGCGCCGAGGAGCCGTACATCAAGGCGCAGATCATCACGCCGCTCGCGTACATCGGCAACCTCATCACGCTCTGCATCAATAAGCGGGGCTCGCAGACCGGCTTCACCCATCTGGACGAGAAGCGCGTCGAGCTGACCTTCGAGATGCCGCTCGCCGAGGTGCTGTTCGACTTCTACGACAAGCTCAAGAGCACGAGCCGCGGCTACGCCAGCTTCGACTACGAGATCATCGACTACCGGCCGACCGAGCTGGCCAAGCTCGATATCCTGATAAACTCCAAGCCGGTTGACGCGCTCGCCCAGCTGGTCTATAGACCTTCGGCGATGGATCGTGGCCGCAAGGTCTGCGAGCGGCTCAAGGACTCGATGGATCGCCAGCAGTTCAAGATAGCCATCCAGGCCGCGATAGGCGGCTCGATCATCGCGCGCGAGACGGTCAACCCGGTCCGTAAGGACGTGCTCGCCAAGTGCTACGGCGGTGACATCAGCCGTAAGCGCAAGCTGCTCGAGAAGCAGAAGGAAGGCAAGAAGCGCATGAAGATGGTCGGCGACGTCGAGCTGACCCAGGAGTCGTTCATGGCCGTGCTCCGGGAGAACGAGGACGACGATAGGCGCTGAAAGGCGGCGCGCGGCAAGCGCGCGCCTCGGCCTCGCTCCGCTCCGCCGAGCCGTTCCGTTCGCGTACGGTCGGCCCTGGCGACGCCGGCGGGGCCGCCTCTAGCTATCGGCGGCCATCCGCGGTCTCGATAGCCGCCTCGAGCCGGCCTCGCCAGTACGCGGCCTCCGCCGCGACGCGCCTGAGGGCGTCGTCCTCGAGGGCCGTCACGCGCTCCGGGTCTGGGAAATGGCAATACATGAAATCAGCCTCGAGGAGCAGCCCGCGGAGCGTCTGCTCGTCCGAGCCGCCGCGTAGCGCCGCGGCCACGGTCTCGGCCAGCTCGAGCTCGCCGCGCAGGAAGGCCGCGGCCCTGAGCCGGCAGGCGCCGGGGCCGGCCGCCACGCTTATCGTCCCCGCCCTCCGCCCCGCCGACGCGGAGTCGCGCGCGGATCGTACGGCCGCGTCGATCACGGCCTCCGCCGACCCCGCGACGTCAGCCAGCGGGGCGCGGATGGGCAGGGGTGCGCCAGCGCCGCAGCGCAGGTCGTAGGCTTCGAGACCTCGCAGCTCCGAGGCCGCCAGCTCGGCGTACATGGACAGGGCGGGGTCGGTAAGCCATTCCCCGGATCCGGCGCCAATCGGCCTGACGCCGTCACGGAAGCTCGCGTTCCAGGCGGATTCAGCCTTGCATAGCCGGCTCTCGAGTCTCCTTGAGCGGAGGTCGGCCGGGCTACCCGCGCAATGTGTCCTGCCGGGTTCGAACGCGAAGTCCAGGCCGGCGACCAGGACTGGTCCGCCGAGCGCCGAGGCAAGCCGTACGGCCAGCACGCCGACCGAGCCGAGCGGCGGCACGGCCGTGAGCGGCAGGCCGGCCAGGGACAGGCGCGACAGGAACCGGGTCTCGGCGTACTCGCTCAGGACGAGGCTCGTCCCGCCGGTCGCCGCGCGGAAGGTCGAGGGGTGGGCGCTCAGGTCCGCCACGAAGCGCGGCCTCCGCCCGCCGAGCGGCAGGAAGTCCTCCAGATTGTAGATCTGTCCCTCGAGGCAGACGACCGCGTCGGGCGTCACGCCGGACAGGGCGAGCGCGCCCGACGCGGTGTCGCAGGCCAGTACGAATAGCTCGTCGCGCCTGGCTCTCAGGGCGGGGATCGCCGCATCGAGGCTCGGGCCGGCGCCGCAGACGACGATCGGCCTCCCGTCCCCGCGTAGCGGGCCCACGGAGGGCCAGTCCACCGCACCGAGGTTCGCGACGACGTTCCTCGTCCAGAGTCGGCCCATCCTGATCAGCGCCAGGCGGTTGCGGAAGCGCAGCGAGACATCGCCCTCGACCGCCGCGAGCGCCGCCCGGTAGGCCGCCTCGTCGAGCCTGTCGCCAGCCGATAGCCGCACGACGACGACGCGCCTGAAACGCAGGCCGAGCGCGGCCTCCATACCGCGGTACGCGGCGACCGCGCCCGAACAGCGGGCCAGGGCGACCCTGCCGCCAGATAGACCTTCTAGGCCGCTCTTGGCCAGGCTCGAGGCCGCCAGAGCGAGCAACTCGGGCACGGCCTCGACGCCGAGCAGGGCGCTCGACGGCGGTAGCCTCTCGAGGAGCTCGGCGGCGCCGTACCAGAGGCATGGCGAAGGGATCAGGTATAGCGTCTCGGGTAGGATGGTTGCCGTTCTGGCCGCCTCGACGGGGGCGGTCTCGGGAGCCCTGCTCGAGTAGAGCCATCTGGCGCCGGAGCGTATAGAAAAACCCCTGCCCGTATCGACGAGCAGGGGTTCGGAGCCGGTCATGGACGGCCCTAGTCGGCCTGGGCGAAGGCCCGAGAGAACGCCGCGATGAAGTCGTCCTTCAGGAGCGGGTCGGCCAGGATGGCCGAGGCTAGCTCGGATGAGGCGTTCTGCTGGACGACCATCGGATAGTAGGCCTCGAGGAGGTCTAGCTCGCCGTCGGCGGCGGTGTTGATCTCCTTGACTCTGATGACGATGGCGTTGTCGTTATGGACCACCGGCGCCGAGACTTCGCCGGCCTCGAGGGAGAACACCGCCTGGAGGAAGCGCTCGTTCGAGTCGGCGCCGCGTAGCTCCGGCAGGGTCTCGGCGTCGAGGGAGCCGAGCAGGGAGAAGTATCCGATGTCGAGGGCGTCGCCGTAGTTGAGCGGGAAGGGCGACGTAGCCTTGACCGAGTAGCCGGCGGCGGCGACGGCCGCGGCGAAGTCGGCCTTGGCGGCCGCGGCGAACGAGGTTGCCCTCGCGATGGCCCAGTCCTCGATACGGCCCTTCTCGTTACGGTTCATGTAATCGCTGACGGACTTCAGGAGCTCTGCGGACGCGAGGTCGGGCCGGCTCGGCGCCTCCTCCACGCGGTAGAAGGCCCAGGCGCCGGCTATCGTCTCGACGACGTCGGACACCGAGCCGGCGGGCAGGGCCAGCACCGCGCCGAGAGCGGCGGCGTCCTTGAGGTCGCCGGCCAACTCCCATGCGTAGCGGAGGCCCATGTCGCCGCCCTTGGAGGCATAGGGGTCCTTGGAGTGGTTCTTGGCCGCGTCCTCGAAGGACAGGGCGCCGGAACGCACCTGGGCCAGGATCTGCTTGGCGTCTTTCTCGGACGACGAGACGGTGACCTTGGAGAGTCGGGCGCGCCTGAAGCTATCGGCGTTGGCCTCGGCGAAGGCCGCTCGCTCCTCATCCGGATACGAGGCGAACGGGACGGCCACGAATTCTATGGAGCGCCTCGACTGGGCCATGGCCTTCAGGAAGGCGATCTCGGCCTGGCTCGTCACGTAGCCCACCGAGTCTGAGACGTAGCGGGACTTGACCGACGACAAGGCTATATCCTTGCGGAGCGATAGCTTGTACGAGTCGCTCGCCTCGCGGTACTTGCGCTTCGAGAAGGCCCCGCTTTCCTGGAAAGCCGGATGCTTGACCATCTGGGCGTCTATGTATGACTCGCTGGCGGCTATGCCCACCTTGTCGGCGTAGTCGAGCAGGGCGAGATGGACGGCGGTATTCTCGAAGGCTCTGCGCCATACCTGATACGCGAAGAACTGGTCGCCGGAGTCCTTGTAGCCCTGGCTCTCGTATTGGGCCTTGACCTGCTGGACCTGCGAAGCGAAGTAGCCTCCCTGCGCGAAGGCTATCGGCTTGCCGTTCCAGGAGCCGAAGTTGAGCTCTCCGCCCGAGCCGCCCATGCTGCCCATCGCCGGGACGAAGACGAACGCGACGACCGTGATGATGAGGAGCGCGACGGTGCCTATGTAGATGAATGAATTGCCTCGAGGGCGACGGTCGCTCGATTCGGGCCTGACGTGCTTGTCGTTGTTAGATGCCATCGAAACCTTCCTGGAACATATGATGGGTGGACGGTCGCTCGGCCGGTATTGACGGTACTCTCGTTAGCAACAATCCCTCGACGTAAAGCGCGGAAAAACATAGCACGGGGCTATGGCAGTGTCAATCGAGTCCGATCCGGGCGTTTCTAGGCGCTGTCACCCCAGAAC
>JAKQKE010000050.1 GCA_029560805.1 Spirochaetota bacterium | reverse complement strand
CCCGAACATATTCATGAAGCCTATCAGCAACGCCGACAGGTGCGAGGCCGCGCCTATCGATCCATCGAGCGCGATCGTGCGCGGCGGTTCCCAGACGACAGTCCGAATGCCGCGACCCGCGCTCGAAACGCTGACGATGATAAAGAATGGGTAGAACAACGCCCGAAGGCTACCGAATTCGTCCTTACTGGACCGTCGAACGTCCGCCGCGAAGAGCGCGCCGACGACCGTGAAGGCCGAGGCGAATAGGACGATGCGGGCGCTGACGCCGAACGGTCCAAGCGCGAACCATCCGCCGACGCCCAGCGGCACTATCGCGTAGGCCCATGGCGAGAATCGGGACATGAGGCCGAAGCGCGTCAAGCCGTGCCCGATGCACAGCACGGCGGCGAGCATGGCCGCATTGGTAAGCGACAGGAACTCGTACGACAGGCCGTTATCCTGGGCTATCAACCCAAAGGCGGCGGCCGCGAACAGGGACTGACTGAGTATCATCAGCTTATCGCCGCGGAACCTTCGCTTGAAGATATAGAGTAGGGCCGAAAACAGCACGCTGCCGACGTAGACTACCGACAGCGCGACGGTAAGAGTCGGTACGTGTAGGGAATCCAGCGATCCTATTTGCATGTCCGTATACAATTATAACGTACAGAGCAACTCTTGTCATTCTTGAAAGTTTTTTCCGTCATATTCGTCGAGCCGACGCTCATTCAAGCCATACTGCTCCTCGTGCTCGCCGCTGCCCGACGGCTCCATATGGACCACGATATCGTAGACGCCGTCGATGCGGTCCTTGATCGCCTTCTCCACGAGCTGGGCGATCTCGTGGGCCTTGCGGACCGACGTGCTGCCGTCTATCTCTATGTCGAGGTCGATGTCATAGCTCGACGCGAGGCGACGCACCCGGGCACGGTGGGGATTGCCCGCCCCCGGCACGCTCCGTACCGCATCGAAGACCTTTCGGTACAGTTCCGGATCGACCTTGCCGTCCATGATCTCGTCGTTTGCCTCTATGAAGACGCCGACGGCCGAACGCATCACCCAGGCGCCGACCAGCAGGGCGACGACGGAGTCTGCCAGCGGCGCCTCGAACAGGATGGACAGCCCGAGGCCTGCGAGGACGCTCGAGGAGATGACCACGTCGTTGCGCATGTTCTTGGCGTTGGCCGCGAGCATCAAGGAGCCGGTCCGCCTGCCAGCGCGGGCCTGGGTCCAGGACAGGAAGAGCTTTCCCACTATCGAGCCGGCCGTAACCCATAGGGCGAAGGGCCCGGGCACGGACCGGGCTTCGCCGGCCAGCAGCGAGCGCACCGTAGCGAGGATGAGCTGGGCCCCGGCGAAGAAGATGAAGAAGGCGAGGACCGTGGTGGCCGTGGTCTCGGCCCTGGCGTGTCCGTAGGGGTGCTCTTTGTCGGACGGTTTGGAGCTGACGGCGGCCGCGACCAGGGCGACGATAGAGATCAGCACGTCGGTCGACGAATCGACGCCATCGCCCACGACGGCGAGCGAGCCGGCCGCGAAGCCGGCCGCGACCTTAAGCACAGCCAGCGCCGCGTTACCGACGAGGCTGACGACGGCGGCGCGTTTGATGATCCGGGTTCTATCCATCGGGCGAGTATAGGCCGCGGCGTCGCGGCGGGCAAGAACCTTCCATGGAAGCGTTACTTCCTTGCTAAATGCGTTACCTTAGGCTAGGATGCACGCTCGCCCGACGCCGGGCGCAGGGAGCCGTAGATGACATATAAACTTGACGGAGCAAAATTCCAGACGCTAGATGAGCTCGTCGAGGCGCTGTATCCGATGTACGCCGACGAGATGTCGGAAGAGGAATTCCGGAAGTATGCCGAAGAGCATGCCGAGAAGGGATAGGACGAAGAGGCGATGAACGACAGGACCGACGACGCGCGGGCCCGTTTCCGCCACGAGGCGCGAACCATCCTCAACCACGTCGTCGGCTTCGGGGAGCTTCTATCCGGCGATGCCGACCTGACCACGGATCCGGCCAAGGGCAAGGCCCTAGCCGACATCGGCAAGGCCGCCGCGGCCCTCAGGCAGCCGGTCCTGGAATACGTCGGTTCCGTCATCGACGGCTCCGGGCCCTCCGACGCGCTCCGTAGGCAGGTCTACGAGCGTATCTACGACCTCGTCTCGCTTGTCCAGGCGGCCAAGCGGACCTCGTCGAGGGGA
>JAKQKE010000049.1 GCA_029560805.1 Spirochaetota bacterium | reverse complement strand
CCCGAACATATTCATGAAGCCTATCAGCAACGCCGACAGGTGCGAGGCCGCGCCTATCGATCCATCGAGCGCGATCGTGCGCGGCGGTTCCCAGACGACAGTCCGAATGCCGCGACCCGCGCTCGAAACGCTGACGATGATGAAGAATAGGTAGAACAACGCCCGAAGGCTACCGAATTCGTCCTTACTGGACCGTCGAACGTCCGCCGCGAACAGCGAGCCGACTACCGCGAAAATCAGGGAGAACATGACGATGCGGGCCCGTACGCCGAGCGGGCCGAGCGCGAACCATCCGGCCACGCTCAGCGGCACGATCGCGTAGGCCCACGGCGAGAACCGCGACATGAGGCCGAATCGCGCCAGGCCGTGGCCAATGCATAGCAGGGCGGCGAGTATGCCGGCGTTGGTAAGCGCCAGGAATTCGTAGGGCAGGCCGCGGTCCTGGGCTATCAGGCCGAAGGCGGCCGCGGCGAAGAGCGCCTGGCTGAGTATCATCAGCCGGTCGCCGCGGAACGTACGCTTGAAGAGGTAGAGCAAGGTCGAGAACAGCGCGCTGCCTACGTAGACGACCGACAGCGCTACGGTCAGAGTCGGTACGTGCAGCGAATCGATCGATACTGATTGCATATCCTTGGGTCAACTATACCGCACGAGGCGACGGCTGTCATTCCGGAAATATTTTTCCGTCTTACTCGTCGAGCCTTCGCTCGTTCAAGCCGTATTGCTCCTCGTGCTCGCCGCCGCCGGACGGCTCTATGTGGACCACGATATCGTAGACGCCGTCGATCCGGTCCTTAATAGCCCGCTCGACGAGCTGGGCTATCTCGTGGGCCTTGCTCACCGACGTGCGGCCGTCTATCTCTATGTCCAGGTCGATATCGTAGCTCGACGCGAGGCGGCGGACCCGCGCGCGATGCGGGTTGCCCGCCCCGGGGACGCTCCGTACCGCCTCGAAGACCTTCCTGTACAGCTCGGGATCGACCTTTCCGTCCATGATCTCGTCGTTCGCCTCGCTGAAGACGCCCACGGCCGAGCGCATCACCCACGCGCCGACCAGCAGGGCGACGATAGAGTCGGCCAGCGGCGCCTCGAACAGGACGGACAGCCCGAGGCCGACGAGGACGCTCGAGGAGATGACCACGTCGTTGCGCATATTCTTGGCGTTGGCCGCGAGCATCAGGGAACCGGTCCGCTTGCCGGCGCGGGCCTGGGTCCACGACAGGAAGAGCTTGCCGACGATCGAGGCGGCGGTGACCCAGAGGGCGACGGTCCCGGGTACGGGCCGGACCTCGCCTTCCATCAGCGAATGCGCGGTGGAGAGGACGAGCTGGGCCCCGGCGAAGAAGATGAAGAACGCGAGCACGGTAGTGGCGGCGGTCTCGGCCCGGGCGTGGCCGTAGGGGTGCTCCTTGTCGGACGGCTTGACGCTGACGGCGGCCGCGACCAGGGCGACGACGGAGATCAGCACGTCGGTCGACGAGTCGACGCCGTCGCCGACGACGGCGAGCGATCCGGCGGCGAAGCCGGCGATTATCTTGGCCGCCGCCAGCGCCGCGTTGCCCGCCAGGCTGACGACGGCGGCGCGCTTGACGATACGGGTCCTGTCCATCGGCAGAGTATATGCCCCGCGGACGCGCCGGGCAATAACTCGCCGGACGGCCTGTCCTTCCTTGCTAAATGCGTTACCTTAGGCTAGGATGCACGCTCGTCCGGCTCTGGCCGGGCGCAGGGAGCGGTAGATGACGTATAAACTTGACGGGGCCAAATTCCAGACGCTAGATGAGCTCGTCGAGGCGCTGTATCCGATGTACTCCGACGAGATGTCGGAAGAGGAATTCAGGAAATATGCCGAAGAGCACGCCGAGAAGGGATAGGACGACGAGGCGATGAACGACAGGACCGACGACGCGCGGGCTCGCTTCCGCCACGAGGCGCGGACCATACTCAACCACGTCGTCGGCTTCGGGGAGCTTCTGTCCGGCGACGCCGGCATGACCGCGGACCCCGCCAAGAGCAAGGCCCTCGCCGACATCGGCAAGGCGGCCGCGTCGCTCAGGCAGCCGGTCCTGGAATACGTCGGTTCCGTCATCGACGGCTCCGGGCCCTCCGACGCGCTCCGTAGGCAGGTCTACGAGCGTATCTACGACCTCGTCTCGCTTGTCCAGGCGGCCAAGCGGACCTCGTCGAGGGGA